>NZ_JAAGPH010000122.1:0-24879 GCF_017104705.1 Burkholderia sp. Se-20373
GCGAACGGGTACGCCGGCACGGCAAGTCGGCGATGCGCGCGCGCGTCGTCGCGGCGGCGACACTGCTTGCGGGGAGCGCGGCGACGTCCGTGCATGCGCTGCCGACGGGCGAGAACATCGTGTCCGGCGACGAATGGCGGACCTTCACGCTGCAGAACTACCTCGACCTCGCGGACCCGTACTTCACGACGTCGTTGTGGCTCACGCTGCGCCTCGCGTTCCAGAGCATGGTGTGCGCGGTGCTGCTGGCGATCCCGGTGGCGCTCGCGATGGCGCGGACCGAATCGCGGCTCGCGCGCCGGTTGCTGCTCGCCGGCGTGCTGTTACCGCTGCTCGTGAACCTGCTGCTGCAAGGCTATGGCTGGCTCGTGATGCTCGGCCCGGCCGGGTTGCTCAACCGCGCGCTGCTGGCCGGCGGCGTGATCGGGCGGCCGCTGCAGCTGCTGTACCGCGAGCACGGCGTGCTGCTCGGCCTGATCCAGACCGCGTTCCCGCTCGCCGTGCTGCCGCTGTCGAGCGCGCTGCGCGCGGTGTCCCGCGCGTACGACGAAGCCGCCGCGACGCTCGGCGCGAGCCGCTGGCAGACGCTGCGGCACGTGACCTTGCCGCTCGCGATGCCCGGCCTCGTCTCCGGCGCGCTGCTCGTGTTCGCGTACAACGCCAGCGCGTTCGCGGTGCCGCTGCTGCTCGGCGGCCGGCGCGTGCCGATGCTCGCCGTGCTCGTGCACGACCAGGTCGCACCGCTGCTCAACTGGCCCGCCGCGTCGGCATCCGGCGTCGTGCTGATGGGCGCGACGCTCGTCGTGATGGCGGTTTCGCAGCGCCTCGTGCGCACCCTCCAACGCGCCGACGAGGTGAACCGATGAATGCCCTGCGCCTGCGCGCGCCCATGCCCGGCCGCCTCGGACGCGTGACCGGCGGGCTCGCGACGCTCGTGCTGCTGCTCGCGGCGCTGCCGATCCTGACGATGATCACGATGTCGTTCGGCGCCTCGGGCACGCTCGAATTCCCGCCGCGCGAATTCAGCCTGCACTGGTATCGCGCCGCGTGGCAGACGTTCGTGTCGTCCGATGCGGGCAGCGCCCAGTCGATGGGCGCCGCGTTGACGACGAGCCTCGTCGTCGCGGTCGCGACGATGCTGATCGCGACCGCCGTGTCGGTGCCCGCGGCTTACGCGCTGTCCCGCTACCGCTTTCGCGGCAGGACGCTCGTCGAGCAGCTCGTCGCGTTGCCGATCGTCTATCCGCTCGTGATGCTCGGCCTCGCGCTGCTGATCGTGTTCAACGCGCTGCCGGTCGAACTCGGCATCGTGCGGCTCGTCGTCGCGCACGTGATCCTGACGCTGCCGTTCACGGTGAAGAACTGCGCGGCGTCGGTCGCGTCGATCGGCCCCGATTTCGAGGAAGCCGCGTGCCTGATGGGCGCGAGCCCGCGCCGCGCGCTCGTCGACGTCGTGCTGCCGCTGATGCGGCCCGGCATCCTCGCCGGCATGCTGTTCGCCTTCATCGTGTCGTTCAACGAATTCACGGTGACGTTCTTCCTGTACAGCATCGACACGATGACGCTGCCGGTCTGGCTCTACAGCCGCACCGTCTCGTCGCTCGACCCGACCGTGTTCTGCTTCGCCGTGTTCACCGTCGCGATCGACTTCGCGCTGATCTGGATGCTCGAAAAACTCGTCGGCGACAAGGGTGTCGCGCTCTGACGCGCGCATCGCTCCGCCCTCGCCCGTGCAAGGAACCCTCATGACCCAGCTCATCCTCCAGAACGTGACGAAGCGCTTCCATCACGCGTATGCGGTCGATCACGTCGACCTGTCGGTGCCGGACGGCAAGCTCGTCTGCTTTCTCGGCCCGTCCGGCTGCGGCAAGACCACGCTGATGCGGATCATCGCCGGCCTCGAAACGCCGACCTCCGGCACGCTGACGTTCGCCGGCCGCGACCTCACGCATGTACCCGCCAACCGCCGCGACTTCGGCATGGTGTTCCAGTCGCTCGCGCTGTTTCCGCACATGACGGTCGCGCAGAACATCGCGTATCCGCTGCGGCTGCGCAAGACGGACAAGGCCGCGCAGGCACGCCGCGTGGCCGAGCTGCTCGAGCTGATCCAGTTGCCGCACATGGCCGACCGACTCGTCACGCAACTGTCGGGCGGCCAGCGCCAGCGCGTCGCGATCGCGCGCGCGATCGCATCGTCGCCGCGCCTGCTGCTGCTCGACGAACCGTTGTCGGCACTCGACGCGAAGCTGCGCGAGGCGATGCAGGTCGAGATCCGGCTGCTCCAGCAACGGCTCGGCATCACGACGATCATGGTCACGCACGACCAGCGCGAAGCAATGACGATGGCCGACGAGATCGTCGTGATGGAGCAAGGCCGGATCCAGCAGGTCGGCCGGCCGCTCGACATCTATCGCGATCCGGTCAACGAATTCGTCGCGGACTTCATCGGCCTCGGCAACATCCTGCCGGTCGCGTGCGACGGCGACGACGCCATCGTGCTGCCGGGCGGCCAGCGTCTCGCGATCCGGCGCATGCCGGATGCGCCGCGCGCGACCGATGCGGTGCGCCTGCTGATTCGTCCCGAGGACGTCTGCGTGCGCCCCGGCCAGCCGACTGCGGCTCCGAATACGCTGGCGGGCACGATCACGTTCGTGCGCGACGTCGGCGCGTCGATCGAAGCGACGATCGACTGCCGCGGCTTCACGCTGACGGCCGCGACGACGCCCCGCGAGACGCCCGACCTCCACGTCGGCATGCCGGTGCTCGCGGAACTGCCCGCCCATGCCTGCAAGCTCATCGCCGCCCGCGGCGCCTGATGCCCTTTCTTTCTCCCGCGCAGTCCAGCCCAGCAACGAGGATCTCACCATGAACGCAACGTCCCAAGCCCCCCGCCACGTGCAGCGCCTGCTCGCCCGTACCGTCCTCCTCTGCGCCTGCGCCGGCACCGCGGCCCTTGCCGCGTTCGCGCCGCTCGCGCATGCCGACGCGCTCGACACGATCGCGAAATCGGGCGTCGTGCGCATCGGCGTGTTCGAGGACTACCCGCCGTTCGGCTCGATCGGCCCGGACATGAAGCCGCAAGGCTACGACATCGACATGGCGAACCTGATCGGCCGCGCACTCAACGCGAAAGTCGAACTCGTGCAGGTCACCGGCGACAACCGGATGGCCTATCTCGCCGACCGCAAGACCGACATGCTGCTGTCGGTCGGGCAGACGCCGGAACGCGCGAAGGTGATCGACTTCTCGAACGCGTATGCACCGTACTACCTCGCCGTGTTCGGCCCGAAATCGCTGGCCGTGAAAGGCAATGCCGATCTCGCCGGCAAATCGGTCGCGGTCGCGCGCGGCACGCTCGAGGATCTCAGCGTGAGCAAGGTCGCGCCGCCGAGCGCGACGATCAAGCGCTTCGACGACCCGAACGGCGCGATCGCGGCGTTCCTGTCGGGACAGGCGCAACTGCTCGTGGTCGGCAACGACGTCGGCGCGACGATCATCGCGCGCCATCCGTCGATCGATCCGGAGCAGAAGTTCTCGCTGTTCAGCTCGCCTGATCACGTCGGCCTGAACAAGAACGAGCCGCGCCTGATGCAGAAGGTCAACGATGCGATCGCCGGCGCCCGCAAGAGCGGCACGCTGAATGCGTTGTCGCAGAAGTGGCTGCACGCGGCGTTGCCGGCCGACCTGTGATGCGCGCCGCCCCCGCCCCGCATTCACGACGAAAGGCATCGCGATGACCTACGTGTTCGACTTCAGCGATTTCGGCCTCTACGCCGGCATGCTCGCGCGCGGCATCGGCGTGACGCTCGGCCTCACCGCGGCCGCCACCGTGCTGGGCGGCCTGATCGGCACCACCGGCGCATGGGTCGCGCTCGCGGGCCCGCGCTGGGCGCGTGCGCTCGTCGCGGCCTACGTCGAGCTGATCCGCAATACACCGTTCCTGGTCCAGCTGTTCTTCATCTTCTTCGGGCTGCCCGGGATCGGCGTGCACATCGACGAAGCGCAGGCGGCCGTGCTGGCGATGACGGTCAACCTCGGCGCGTACGCGGTCGAGATCCTGCGCGCCGGCATCGAATCGGTGCCGCACGGGCAGGTGCAGGCGGCGCGCGCGCTCGGGCTGCACGGCCGGCAGGTGTTCGGTCACGTCGTGCTGCCGCAGGCGCTCGCGAACGTGTACCCCGCGCTGCTCGGACAGGTGCTGATCGTGATGCTCGGCTCCGCGGTCGTCTCGCAGATCTCGGTGCCCGACCTGACCTATGCGGCGAACTTCATCCAGTCGCGCAATTTCCGTGCGTTCGAGATCTACATCGTCGTGACCGCGATCTACCTACTGCTGTCGATCGCGCTGCGCATGCTGCTCAACCGCGTCGGCCGGCGGCTGTTCTCGGGCCGCACCCAGCGCGGCGCGGCGGCCGCGCCTCGGCGCGCCCGGTTGGCGCGCTTCACGTGGCGCAGCCGCTCTCCCGAAACCCGCCTTCCCACGGAGCGTGCACGATGATCGAATTCACCTTCCAGGATATTGCGTGGAACCTGCTGCTCGCCGCGCGCTGGACCCTGCTGCTGTCGCTGATCACGTTCGTCGGCGGCAGCGTCGCCGGGTTCGCGCTGCTGGCGATGCGCGTCTCGGCGTCGGCCGCGCTGCGTCGCTTCGTGATCCTGTACGTCGAGGTGTTTCAAGGCACGCCGTTGCTGATGCAGCTGTTCCTCGGCTTCTTCGGGCTGCCGCTCGTCGGCATCGACGTGACGCCGTGGGTGGCCGCGTCGGTCGTGCTGACGCTGAACGCCAGCGCGTACCTGACCGACATCTGGCGCGGCTGCGTCGACGCGGTCCCGCGCGGCCAGTGGCACGCGGCCGCCAGCCTCGGCATGACGTGGACCCAGCAACTGCGCTACGTGGTGTGGCCGCAGGCGTGGAAGATCGCGCTGCCGCCGACCGTCGGCTTCCTCGTGCAGGCCGTCAAGAGCACCGCGCTGACGTCGATCATCGGGCTGACCGAACTGACCAAGACGGGCAACATCATCACCAACGCGGTATTCAAGCCGTTTCCGATCTACGCGATGGTCGCGCTGCTCTACTTCGCGATGTGCTTCCCGCTGACGTGGTATGCCCGCGCGCTCGAACATCGCTATCGCGTCGCGAAGGCACGCTGAACCGGCGCCGCGTGCGCGTCATTACGATCCAGGAGCTTCCATGATTTCCATCAGCAACGTTTCGAAGTGGTACGGCCCGTTTCAGGTTCTCACCGACTGCACGACCGAGGTCAGGAAAGGCGAAGTGGTCGTCGTGTGCGGCCCGTCGGGCTCGGGTAAATCCACGCTGATCAAGACCGTGAACGGCCTCGAGCCGTTCCAGCAGGGCGGGATCCTCGTGAACGGCCAGTCGGTCGGCGACAGGAAGACGAACCTGTCGAAGCTGCGCTCGAAGGTCGGGATGGTGTTCCAGCATTTCGAGCTGTTCCCGCACCTGTCGATCACCGAGAACCTGACGCTCGCGCAGGTCAAGGTGCTCGGCCGCGGCAAGGACGAGGCGAACGAGAAGGGCATGAAGCTGCTCGATCGCGTCGGCCTGAAGGCGCATGCGCACAAGTTCCCGGGCCAGCTGTCGGGCGGCCAGCAGCAGCGTGTCGCGATCGCGCGTGCGTTGTCGATGGATCCGATCGCGATGCTGTTCGACGAGCCGACGTCCGCGCTCGACCCGGAGATGATCAACGAAGTGCTCGACGTGATGGTCGAACTCGCGCAGGAAGGGATGACGATGATGGTCGTCACGCACGAGATGGGCTTCGCGAAGAAGGTCGCCCATCGCGTGATCTTCATGGACCAGGGCGCGATCGTCGAGGACGACCGCAAGGATGATTTCTTCTCGAATCCGAAATCGGAACGCGCGAAGGACTTCCTCGCGAAGATCCTGCACTGAGCGAACCCGTGGCGCGCCGTCGCGCGCCCGTTGAACCCCGACTCTCCCGATGAAACGACTTCCCTCTCTCAACGCGCTGCAGGTGTTCGACATCGTTGCCCGTCACGGCAGCTTCACGCGCGCCGCCGAGCACCTGTGCCTGACCCAGGGGGCCGTGAGCCGACAGATCCTCGCGCTCGAGAGCTTCTATCAGTTCGCGCTGTTCAAGCGCACGCCCAAGGGGCTGACGCTGACGGCCGAAGGCGAACTCCTGTTGCCGACCGTGCGCGAAAGCTTCGCGCGCATCGAGGAGGTGTCGATGCGCCTGTCGCGCCGGCGGACGGAACTCGCACTGAAGGTGCCGACCTGCATGATGCAGTGGATGCTGCCGCGCATCATGCGGTTCCAGGCCGAGCATCCCGAACTGCAGGTGCAGATCACCACCACCTGGGATCATCAGGTCGACTTCCGCATGGAGCCGTTCGACGCCGCGGTGATCTACGCGGCCGGCGCCGGCCCCGACACGCATGCGATCCCGCTGTTCGAGGAACGGCTCACGCCGGTTTGTGCCCCGAGCCTGCCGGCGCGGCAGCCGCTCGCGCGTCTCGACGACCTGGCCGGTCACACACTGCTGCATCCGACGCGCGATCATCGGGACTGGAAGCGGTGGCTCGACCATGCGGGCGCGCCGCACGTCGACTCGACGCGCGGCTTGAGCTTCGAAACGCTGGATCTCGCGACGCACGCGGCGATCGACGGCTACGGCGTCGCGATCGGCGACCAGACGCTCTCGGACGAAAGCGTGGCGGCGCACCGGCTGGTGATGCCGTTCGACATCTCGTTGCCGACGGGAATGGGCTACTACTTCGTGTATCCGGACGGCGCGGAACAGCAGCAGAAGATCCAGCTGTTCGGCGGCTGGATCGCGGACGAACGCAAGGGCGCGTCGAGCGGCGCGCCTGCCCGCCCTGAAACCGCGACGCCCCACGCCACCTGACACATCGCGCCCCATCGGGGCAAAAACTGCACCCGGCGGCAAAACGTCCCCTGAAACAGCTCGGTAAAGTGGCCGGCGGCCATGCGTCATGCATCACGGCCGCACCATAAAAATCCGACTCAGGAGACAAGCATGCAACGCATCACGAGATCAGCCATTCACCGATCGGCATGGGCCGCGTCGGGCACCGCGCTCACCCTGGGGCTGTTTGCCTGCGGCGGCGTCGACTCCTCTTCCCCGCCTGTCACGCAGCAGGACTTCGGCTACACGACGTTGAACCTGATCACCCGGGACGGCCTGAAGTTCAAGGACATGGACAAGAGCGGCCAGCTCGAACCGTACGAAGACTGGCGGCTGAGTGCCGAAGTGCGGGCACGCGACCTGGTCGGCCGCCTCACGCTGGCCGAGAAGGCCGGCCTGATGATGCACGGCACCGCGCCCGTGCTGAACGACACGACCGGTGCGGGCACCGGCTCCGCTTACGACCTGGCGGCGCTCAAGACGCTCATCGATCAGCGGGGCGTCAACACCTACATCACGCGCATGAGTGCCGATGCGCACACCATGGCCGACCAGGCCAACCAGATCCAGACGCTGGCCGAGCAGTCGCGGCTCGGCATCCCGGTGACGATCAGCTCCGACCCGCGCAATCATTTCCAGTACACGCTCGGCGCCAGCGCAGGCAGCAGCGGGTTCTCGCAATGGCCGGAAACGCTCGGCTTCGCCGCGATCGGCGACGCGGCACTCACGCGCAACTTCGGCGATATCGCGCGCCAGGAGTATCGCGCCGTCGGCATCACCGAAGCGCTTTCGCCGCAAGCCGATCTCGCGACCGAACCGCGCTGGGCCCGCATCAACGGCACGTTCGGCGAGGACGCCGATCTCGCCCGCTCGCAGGTCCAGGCCTATATCGAAGGCTTCCAGGGCGGCAGCAACGGCATCCAGGCCAATAGCGTCATCGCCGTCGTCAAGCACTGGGCCGGATACGGCGCGCAGAAACTCGGCTTCGACAGCCACAATTACTACGGCCGCCATGCGACCTATCCGGGCAACAATTTCGCCTATCACCTGAAGCCGTTCGAAGGCGCCTTCGCCGCCAACGTCGGCTCGGTCATGCCGACCTATTCCGAACCGGACATGACGGTGACGGTCGACGGCATCACGCTGGAGCCCGTCGGCGGCGCTTACGACAAGGCGTTGCTGACCGACCTGCTGCGCGGGAAATACGGCTTCAAGGGCGTGATCGTGTCCGACTGGCTGATCGCCGACGACTGCGACGCGAACTGCATCAACGGCGTGTCGTCGGGGGCGCCGTCGTTCGTCGGACTGGGCATGCCCTGGGGGATGGAGGGCGCGACCCGTGTGCAGCGTTTCACGCGTGCGGTCAACGCCGGCATCGACCAGTTCGGCGGGGACGACGATCCGGGCGACCTCATCGACGCCGTCAACCGCGGGCAGTTGTCGGAAGCGCGCTTGTCGGAATCAGCGTATCGCGTCCTGCTGCAGAAATTCCAGCAAGGCCTGTTCGACCATCCGTATGTCGATGCGGACGCGGCCGGCAAGATCGTCGGAAACGCCGGCTTCCAGGCCCAGGCACTCGATGCGCAGCGCCGCTCGATGGTGCTGCTGCAGAACAACGGCAAGCTGCTGCCGATGACGGCGTCGGGCAAGAAAGTCTGGCTGTACGGCATCGATCCCGCCGTCGCCCGGCAATACGGCTACCAGGTCGTCGATACGCCGCAAGCCGCGGACGTTGCGATTCTCCGCGTGAGCACGCCCTATCAGACGCTGCACCCGAACTACATGTTCGGCTCGATGCAGCATGAAGGCAGTCTGGCGTTCGTCGACGGCAGTGCGGACTACGAAGCCATCAAGCAGGCCGCGCTTGCGCCGAAGTCGATCGTCTCGGTGTACATGGATCGCCCGGCCATCCTGACCAACGTGCAGGACAAGGCCACCGCGATCCTCGCCAATTTCGGCGTGACCGATGCCGCGCTGTTCGACGTGCTGACCGGGAAAGGCCAACCGAAAGGGAAGCTGCCGTTCGAGCTGCCGTCGTCGATGGCGGAAGTCGCGGCGCAGCAGGAAGACGTGCCGCACGATACCGCGCATCCGTTGTACCCGTTCGGATTCGGTCTCACGTATTGATGCGTGGTCGATGCCGGCTCGCCGAGCGGGGCCGGCATCGACTAAGGCCGCCGACTCGCGCCTGGCCGCTCACCTGCGGCGACGCGGTCGACCCAGCCCCGGTAGAACGCACGGTACTTGAGCACGAGCTTGTCGTACTTGCTGTACGCGCCGCCGCCGTCGGGCTTCATCCCGTTCCAGATCTTGACGTCGTACCCCGCGGCCTGCCGGGTCTGCAGCCCGAACAGCACGTAGTCGATCGCGCGGCGCAGGGGGCCGCCCGCCTTCCTGATCGAGATGAGCATGTGCATGACGTTCTTGCCGTCGCTCACCGGCGTCACGCACTGGAGCAGCTTGTATTTGGCGTCCCCGTCCAGCGCGACGGTCATGACGCACCCGCCGGGGTAGCCGTCGAAGTGCAGGTTCATCTGCGACATGTTCAGGCCGAGCGCGCGCGACAGCATGCCGAGGGGCCCGAAGTAGCGGTTCACGGTGAAGTCGATCCCGGCACCGAACCACGCGCCCGCCCGGGCCAGCGGCTCGACCTCCGGCCACGGGCGCCAGTCGTCGCAGAGCTTGAGCTCGAAGGCCGAGATCGGCAGCGCATGGACCGGGTGCGCGTGCTGCGCGTCGTAGAAGTTCTCGACGATCCGCAGCACCGCCGTCGTCGTCTCGAACGCGAAGTGCAGGTGCATGAAGTCGCCGTTGTCGACGTCGGCCGCGGCGATGTCGGGCAGCGGGTGCAGCGGCTGCGGAGAGCCGTACCAGACCCACACGTAGCCGTATCGCTCGGCGGTGACGAACGTCGGCTGGCGCGCCCCGCGCGGGACGGGCTCCAGCCGGTGCACCGCCTGGTTGTGGCCGGGAATGTGAACGCACTGGCCCTGTTCGTCGTACCGCCAGTGGTGAAACGGGCACTGGATGCACCCGTCCCTGACCTGCCCGTCGGCCAGGTTCGCGCCGAGGTGCGAGCAATGGCGGTCCATCACCACGGCCCGCCCCGTCGCGCCGCGCCACGCCACGCACGGCCGGCCGAAGAGCGTCAGTTCCAGCGGCTTGTCCTTGAGGGCGTCCGAGCGCATCGCGACGTACCAGCTCGCGGCCACGCGCGTGGTCGCGTCGTACGCTCCCGACGGTTGCTCCCGGGCATCCGCTGGATGCAATTGAAATTGAACGTCGTCCATGTCGTCGTGGCAGTGTCGGCCGGCTACTTCAGCGCCAGGCCGATGCGGGTGGTGACGTACGCCCTGAGCAGCGCGAACATCGGGTTGTAGTCGAAGTACTTTTTCACCTCGGCCGGCGCGCTCGTCTGCGTCCAGTGCAGCAGCTTCATCGCCGGCAGCAGGCTGTACTTCGAGTTGTTGAGCTGCGGCCTGGCCCCGGTGATGCAGTACCCGAAGCCGAACATCGGTTTCGCGAATTCCCGTTCGTTGATGAGGACGTGAATCCGCGCGGCGGCCTCCCCGGCCGTCTTGCGCCCGGCGCTCACGGCTTCGACCTCGGCCTTGGCGTCGTTGAACAACTGGTAGTACCCCTCCATGTCCGCGCACAGGAAGCCGAGATACGGCGCGTTGTCGTCGAGGTGATCGAGGTCACGCTCGTTGCGCGACGCGCGGAACCTCGCGTGGGCCTGCACGAGCCGGAACTGCCCGAGGATCGTGCCGACCGCCCACAACCTGTGGAACGCGTCCCACAGGCGGAAGTCCGAGAACGCCGTGTAGCAGCAGCTGACGAAATCGTCGTTGTGGTCCAGCAGCTTCTGCTGCAGGCGCTCGATGTACTCGAAGCGCTCGGGGGAGAAGTCGTCGTCGCGCAGCGCCTTGATGAGGCGCGCCGCGAGCGCGTGAATGGTCACCGCAGTGTTCTCGAGCCCCCGGGAGAAGAGCGGGTCGATGAATCCGTTCGCGTGCAGCATCAGGCAGTAGCGGTCGCCGACGCACGCGCGCGACGAGAACTGCAGGCGATCGGTCTTGACCCAGTCGCGCACCGGCACGGCATCGCGGAACTGCGCCGCGATGCTCGGGAACCGCGCGAGGAATTCATCGAACTCCTGCTGCGCGGGGATATCCGTTTTCGGGTAGATACGCGGGTCGAGCTGCAGGCCGACGCTCACCAGGTTGTTGGTCGACCGCGCGTGGTTGTTGAACGGAATCACCCAGAGCCAGCCGCCCTCGAACATGTGGTGCAAGGTCCCCTCGTGCCAGCGCCAGCGCTGCCCCTTGACCTTGAAGATGTCGTCGAACGGCTTGACCCCGAGCATGTGCGTGTAGAGGCTGCGCGAGTGCGTCTTGAAGCGGCACGGCTCCTCGCGGAGATTGAACTTGGTCGCGAGCGGCGCGCGGGGCCCCCCGCAGTCGATCATGTACCGGCCCGTGAACCGTTCGCCCTGGGCGGTGGCCACCGCGACGCCGTCCTTGTCCGCGTGGTAGTCGGTCACGCTCGTCTTCTGGCGGACCGTGCAGCCGTATTTGATGGCCGCCTGCAGCAGATAGGCGTCGACGTCCTGCCGGTAATAGTGGCTCTCCGGCCCCCACGGCAGCTCGGGAATGACGCACTGCGTGAACTCCTTCGGATCGTGCTCCTCGCCGGGCTTGTGGAACACGAAGCCGAAGTTGCGCTTGATGCCCGTGCTCGACGCGACGTAACGCTGCGTCGCATAGAACGACGTGATGTGGTCCAGCTCCGGAATGCCGTAGCGATCGGCGATGATGCGGTTCATCAGGGACGTCTCGGGGATCGACGATTCGCCGATCGTGAACCGCGGGTGCGACGATTCCTCGATGATCAGGACACGAAACTTTTGTTTGGCCAGGATGGCTCCCATCTGGGTGCCGGACATGCCCGAGCCGAGGATGATCACGTCGAAGTGGGGGTTATCGCGCTCGTTTGCAGTGCTCTTCTGAGTCATGGGGGCAAGCTCTCCGGGTGAGATGGAACACATGGCCAAGCACGTCAGGCGTCAGGTATCAGGGCTCGGCGAGCGCGGCATGGAGGCGGGACCGCGCGTCGCGCGTGAGCGTGAGCAGATCGCCGAGCATGCTGGGCGCGTACCCGCCGCTGCCGATCGTGGGGCCGGTTTGCCCGGCTGCGTAGGTCCGCTCCGCCAATTTGAGGTGCGGCGCGCGGAAGTGCAGCAGGATCTCGAAGATCCGCTCGAGGGCCGCGAGCCCTGCCTCGACGGGCTCGCCCCGCTCGCGGGCCGCTTGCGCCTCGCCGAGCACGCGGTCGACGAGCGCCTGCCTGCCGGCGAACCGGGCGTAGATCGCCCTGAACGCGGGAAGCACATAGGGCAGGTACGTCTCCTTGAATTCCCGATAAGCCGGGTGCTCCGATTGCGAGCCCCACAACACGTGCTCCAGCACGAAGAGGGGCATTTCCACGGCGCCGGGGCCGAGGTAGCTCCGGCCGCCGACCCGAATCGGTTCGTAGAACGGGCGAAGCTCGTCGTAGAAGACTTGCGGCGAGATGAAGCGGTACGCGTAGACGATCGATTCGACCATTTTCTGAAGATGGGCCGCCAGCTCGACGCACCCTTCCTCGAACGCAGGCGCCCGCAGCGGCACGTCGGACAGCTCGACGGTCAACGCGATGGCCGCCTCGAGCGACGCCATCGAGATGCGCACGCTCTCGAGCAGGTGCGCTTCGTCGCCGAGCCCGGTGTAACTCCGCTGCGCGTCGGCCGTCGCCGGGTTCCAGACCGTCACATGCAGGAGCGTCTCGCGCGGCGGCAGGTCGGTCACACGCGCGAGGTCGAGCAGCACCGGCTCGAGCCCGGGCACCGCGTCCACGGGCTCGTGTCCGTGCCGCTTCAGCGACCCCAGGAAGAACCCGATGTCCCGCATCGCGGCGGCGGCTTCGACGAAGCCCCAGCCGGACGGCACGCCGCGCGCCGGCAGGAACTCGCGCAACAGGCCGATGATGCCGGGCACGTCCCGCTTGCGATTCAGGGCCGGCAGCTGCAGCACGAGCGCCCGCGCGCGCAGCGGATCACAGGCCGCCACCGCGGCGTGCGTGGCCGCGAATGCGCGCGCCCGGCGCAGGACGCGCTCCACTACAGGGTCTCCGGCGCCGCGACCGGCCCGGGCCGGCTGCGCGCCCGCCCTGCGTCGCCGTCGCGCAGCGACCGCAGGTAGTCGTAGTTCGTCGGCAGGCTGGCCCGCAGACGCTCGGCCTCGCGCCGGATGCGGGCGAACATCGCGTCGGCCTTGTCGACCGACGCCGGCCGGTGCTGCAAGAGCGGCAGCGACCGGTCGGGCAGCAGCCCGAGGCCGGCAAAGATGCAGTAGTAGTTGCCGTTCAGCCAGAAATTCTTGAATTCGTAGTCGAACGTTTCGTAGTACGTAGCGTCGTCGAACGACGTGGTGGTCAGCGGCAGCCCCGCCTTGTAGCGTTCGACCTTGTCCTTGATGGCGTCCGAGAGCCGCAGGTCGTGCCGGTTCGCGAGCCAGAACGGTGTGTCGTCCCGCGACGCGGTGAAATAGTGCGCCTGGACGAAATCCCGGCAGTCGTCGAACATGTAGACGATCTCGGCGTTGAACGCGTCTCTCAACCGCGGATCGAACGACGTGTCGGGGAAATGCTTCACAAGCTGGTAAAGCGCCGCGTAGATGAAGTAGATCCCCGTCGATTCCAGCGGCTCCAGGAAGCACGACGACAGCCCGATCGCGACGCAGTTGTTGACCCACGCCCGCCCGTTGCGCCCGACCCGGAACTTGATCTGGTTGAGCGGCTGCTGGTCCGAGAGGCCCCAGAGTTTGAGGAAGTCGGCGGTGGCCTGGTCGCGCGACGTGAACTTGCTCGAGAACACGTAGCCGCTGCCGAACCGGCCCAGCATCGGAATCTTCCAGGTCCACCCCGAGTTCATCGCGATCGCGGAGGTGTACGGTTCGATCCCCACGCGCGCATCGTCGTTGGGCACCGCGCTGGCGACCGCGCTGTCGCACAGCAGGTAGTCGGACATGTCGATGAAAGGCTCTTTCAGCGCATGGTTGATCAGGAGCCCCCGCATGCCGGAGCAGTCGATGAACAGGTCCGCCTCCAGCGTCCGACCCTCCTTGGTGGACAGGCTGGCGATATCGCCGCGCTCGTTCAGGTGAACCTCCACGACCTCGTCGACCACGCGTTTCACCCCGCGCCCGACGGCCCAGCGCTTCAGGAAATCGGCCACCAGGTGCGCGTCGAAGTGCCACGCATGGGGCATCTGGCGGGTGCCGTCGAGCAGGCACGGCGCCAGCTTGGCGTCGAGCGCCTCGGGCTGCGCGTAGCAGGCGTACGCCATCGGCTGCTGGAAGCCCTGTTCGCGCTTGCGCAGCCAGTAATGGGTCAGCGGCACGCCGTCGCAATTCGGCACGCTGCCGAACAAATGGTAGAAGTGGTCGTCGCGCGAGCGGTCGGGCGACTTCCGCCAGTTCACGAACTTGATGGCGGACTTGAACGCGCCGTTCACCTGGGGCATCCACTCCCGCTCCGGTATCCCGAGGAAGTCGAAGAACACCTTCTGCAAATTGGGGATGGTCGCCTCGCCCACGCCGATCCGGGGAATCGCCTCGGACTCGATGAGCGTAATGCTCGCCTGCTGCTGGAGTGCCCGGACGAGGTACGAGGCCGACATCCAGCCCGCGGTGCCGCCGCCCACGATGACGATATGCTTGATCGGATTGCTCATGACGCGCTTCCCATAGGATTTAAAACCCGAATGGACTTCTGCGAGGGTGCTCAATTGATCCGCATTTAGAATAGGCCGTCGATTAATTAAATTAAACTGGCATATTTGACAGTATTTTTATTTTCCTTATTCAATATTTCATCGCGCGATCCAAATACTGAATACGACGCACGCCAACATGAAAAACACTTCACACTGGATACTATATTTGTCATCAATTCAATGGTTAATGCATGGCCATTAAATTATCCCTGCTTTTCGCACTGCCCTGCAGACGCATCGCTGGCCCCACATCCCGTCCTGGAACACGACCCCGCAAAAATTACGTCATTAATACGTGAATATATTTATCGCGGTAAGTTCGACCTGGAACCTTCAAATTTACGGACCAATAGCAATGACAATTCCAGGTTCTCATATATTGATTTTGAACCGGATAAATCATGCCCAGGATTCATATAAGATGATGAACGGACGAAGCAATCGCTCGCGGAGTTACGGAATATCAAACGCGAGGAACAAGAGTTGTCAGTGACACTTTTCACGATTTATGATTAGCCGGCAGGTATTCCGTGAAGCGACTTGCCCCTGACGATGATGGGTGCCGACACCGCCGCCTTGCCTGCCACTCGCCTTCCGACACCCCCTACCGAATCACGCGTCGCCAGTCATCGACACTTGCACCGAGCCCATCGTTGGAAAAACGAGGTTAGCCCATGTTGACATTGAGTCCCATGCTGAAAATGTCGTTCTACGCGGCCCTTGTGCTGCTGGTCCCCGGGCCGACCAACACGCTGCTGTTGTCTGCCGGGCTCAAGCTGAATCTGCGTGGTGCGTGCAGGCTGGTCGCGGCGGAGGCGTCAGGCTATGTGATCGCCATCACCGTATGGGGATTTTTTCTGTGGTCGCTGGCGACGCAATATCCGTGGATCGTCAGTTGCGTCAAGTTGCTCAGCGCCACGTTCATCTTCTACCTCGCCGTGAACATGTGGTTCAAAGGCGCCGACTTTGACGCCACCGACTCGCCGCCGCTGGGGTTCCGGGGGCTGTTCGTTGCGACCTTGATGAACCCCAAGGCCTTGTTGTTCTCGAGCGCCATTTTTCCGGAGGCGGCGTTCAGGTCGCTCGACATTTTCTTGATGTCGACCGGTGTATTTCTGATCACCCTGATTCCGATCGGACTGATATGGTCCCGGTCGGGGCGGCTGTTGGTCATGAACCGCTCGGAGGGTCGACTGGCTTCCATCGTGCTGCGGTGCTCGTCGCTGGTATTGCTGACGTTCGCGGCAACGCTGGCCAGTTCCGTGCTCAATCGATGAGGCGGCCGCGGCGCGCGCCTGCCTTCTTGCGTTGCCTTCGGTAAAACGCAGCGAAGAAATCACGGCGCGTGCTTGAGGAACCGATCGGCATGGATGCCGGGCGTACCCGGCACCGCATTCACCGCATGCGTGACAGCGTCGGCCCGTGTTCGTACTCGCTACGGCCGACGTTGCGCCAAGGCTAAACAGGGCCCCCAACGATCAAGCACGACGGCTGCGGGCTTTACGCATGCTTTCCGCTGCGACCTTGGACTCGTTCAGCAACGTTTCCGCCGCCTGCCAGGCCCGTGCGGCAGCCTGCGGATCCCCGATCGCACGCGCGTCCGCGGTCGCCCCGCTCAGTAACATCACGTACACGCCTGCCAGCTGACGTGCCCGGCGACGCGGAACGATCTCGGCGAGCAGTTGCTCCATGAGGGCCAGCAAGTCGTCCCGGTAGCGCACCGCCACGTCGGTCACCTTGGGGCAGGTCGCGCCGAACTCGGCCAGCGCACGCTCGAACAGGCAGCCCGCGAACGCCGGGCTGCGGAACCAGGTGCCGTACCAGTCGAAAATCCCTTTCAGGCGCGCAGCGGCGTGCGGCATGGGGTCGAGCGTCGCGGCGATGCTCTCCATGATGAAGGTGTAGCGCTGCTCCAGCACGGCCTTGATCAGATCGTCCTTGCCGGCGAAGTGATGGTAGAGCGTCATGCGGGCAACGTCCGCTTCGGCGATGATCCGGTCGATGCCGACCGGATGAAAGCCATGGACGGAAAACAGCTCACCTGCCTTGTCGACCACCTGCTGGCGTTTGCTCGCGCGCATTCATGCATCTCCTGACTACAGGGCGGCATCTTAGCACCGCCCGCCAGCACCGCTCCTTTCAGCCTGTCGGGCATGGGTGCCCGCTGCCGGATACCGGTTGACCAGGATGCGCGACCGATACGCCGCCCGCGAACAGCGTCACGCAGGCCGACACAAGTACCGGTTTTGAAGCAGACGGCCCCACGTCGGCAACGGATGCCGTCATGACCGTTGCGCGCAGCGGTTTCAGCAAGGCACCCGGCCGCCGCCCATCATGCACCATCGCTGCGTCTCCTGCGGCGGGGGCGCATACGGCAGTCCGGTTCTCGGGTCGATGTGGTCATACTGCCCCATCGGGTGTCGAGCCCGCCACGCAGCCTGCTCCGCATATTGTTGCTCGATCGCGGCGTGCTCTCGTGCCAGATCCGCCTTCTGCGCGTCGTCCACTTTCTTCGTCATCATCACGAGCCGCGCAAACTTCGGATCGCGAACATCCTGCAGCGGCGGAAACGGCGGCAACGGCGGCATGATCAGCACAGGGCCGGTGTATTTCGGTATCGGCAATTTCGACGGCCGGCCGAAGTTCGCCGCCATATCCATTTCCCACAACGCAGCGCTCATGCCGAGCACCTGTTCGTAGTCGCGATTGACGACCGCCAGCGTGACCGGCCCCGACGGCGCCGGCAATGGCTGCAGGGCGGGCGGAAGCGTCTGTCGCGCGTCGGGATAGATGATGCGGGCATACACGATTGCCGCGACGGCGTACTGCTGGAGAACTGCCTCGTACGCATCCAGTATCTGCGCTCGACCATAGCCGCCAGGATTCTCGAACATCGGCTTGTATGCCAATACTTTCCGGCTATACAACGCATTCGCATTCCGCTGCTCTGCGAGAGCCTGTTGTTGAGGATCGGCCGGCACGGACGCCGATAGCGGCGCACACCCCGACAACACGCTGGCGACGAGCAATAGCCCGGCTGTCGCGCAAACCGCCGACGCGCATTGATGCGACCGGTCGGCGGTCGCCCGGTTGACCCAGGCGAACAAAGCGGCGGCTTTCTTGATGGCGCTTGTCTGCATGGCAGGGCGTCCGGAAGGTGTGATCATCTTGAGCTGGGTCCTGATCGCGACTGCGAACGCGATGCGTCGCAGTCAAAAAGGAAAGCGGCACGAAGCCGTTACTGGGGCAAAACATCAACCTGGCGCACGTCGCACGACGATGCCCCGATCGACGAACGACGCCAGCAATCCCGTGTACGTCGGGCATGCGCCGGTCGCATGGTGTGCGAGCACATCGTCGATTTCGGCCGAGTCGTTGCGCACGCATTCGTACTGCCGCGCAGCGGATGGATGCAGCGATGCGAACGCGCCGCACAAATGCACGTACGCAACGACTTCCTCGAACATGCTCGTATTGATCTCGAGGGCGACCATCATTTCCGAGCTATATCCGCATTCCGAATCCACCTTTTCCGCATAGGCCCGCATGTCATAGGCGGGCAGCCAGGGTGGCTCCAACCCGTTCAGGCTGCGGGCGATCTCATCGATACTGGCTGTCCGTGTCATGGTGAAACTCCTGCCCGAGCCACACGCGGCGCCCCTGCACCGCTTCGCATCCGGCCACAGCTTGACGACGCGAGAACAACGATATGATGAATGTATACTAGTCGATCTACTTTGACTAGAATCGCGATCAGCAAGACCGATGCAATCGGCGCGCGCACAACGATCGCCGTGTTTCTACTTCTCGATATATTTTCCGTTCCTAATATTTGGGAAATGAACACGTTTCATAAAAGTGTTATTCGGCGGTTGATACACGCCTGCAATGCCGGCGACAGGCACATACATGTGCGCCATCCCTTGAAGTGGCATGCGCTATCCGCCGGCGTCCTGCTGATCGGCCTAAGCGCGTGCAAGCGCGCCATGCCGCCCGCCAGCCCCACGGCGGATCCCGCATCCGCGGTGTCGTTGCCGGCCGCCCATGTGCCGGAAACGGCCCCGGCATCGCCGTTGCAAACGCTGCTGGGCGTATTCGGCGCGGCGAAGCCCGCAACCTGGCCGGCGTTCGACAACCTGCCCGGCGTGCAATGGCGCGACGCGAAGCCGCTCGGCAATCCGGACAGCCATTCCCCCGAGACCACGCACTACCGTAGCGGCAGCACGCTGCTCACCGGCTTCGGCGACGTGGATGTGCCGGACGGCAACGTCGGCGAGGACGCCGGCATCAAAACGGACAACGAAGGCCACGTCGGCGTCGTCCTCAACGGCAATGCGACCGCGGTCCTGTCGATCGCGCTGCGCAAGTTCTACCCGAGCGACGACACGCAGGACATCCTGCTGCGCCAGCTCGGCCGCCGCGCCACGGTCAAGCGCATCGCCGGCCGATGCGCGCTCGACTACGGCACCACCGCGCCGAACACACAAAACAACGTGTTCTTCCGGGTCAGCATCGCCAACGCCGCCGTGCCGGTGTTTGCGGAGACCTACATCGACGAAGAAGGCGGCAACCAGGGCCCGGGGGCGACGAACTTCGTGTTCTACCGCACCCGGCCGGACCAACGTATCGCGAGCATGAAGTGCAAGCGCGCCGACGCCTGAGCAGGCGCGCTTCGGCGCCAGGGCATTCGCACGAGCCGTGCATGCCGGTCAGGACGATTCGCTCGGCATGCGTTGAGCGCATGCCCCGACCATCGCCATGGCCGCCATCAATCTGAAGCACGGCCTCACCCACGCGTTGAACAACCGAATCGGCACGGAAACCAGCATGAACCCCACCCTCCAGCACGCCGCCTGCGTCGCCCTGCTCTTCACCGCGGCTTCCGCACATGCAATCGACTGCCAGAAGGCCAGCAGCCGCGTCGAGCACACGATCTGTGCCGATGAAAAACTCAAGGCCGCCGATGCGGAAATGGGCAAAGCCTATACGGCCGTCATGCAGCAAGCGGGCAACGATAGCGAACTGCGCGCGATGCTGGTCCGCAGCCAGAAGCGCTGGCTCGCGGCACGTGACAAGCGTTTCGCGGATCCGGTCGATTTTCCCGGCGCGCCGAATGCCAAGGCCCTGCGGGCGAGCCTGCTGCAGGCGATCCGCCAGCGCACCGAGACCTTGAGCGAACACGGCAAGGCCGCGCCGCGCCTGCTTGAAACGGCTCTTGCGCAGCGCACCTTTCTGACGCAATTCACGGGTGGCCCGTTCGCCGGATTCGAGACCCGATGCGACTTCCTGCCCCACGACGGTCAACTGAGCTACGGCTGCTTCAGCGAACGCCGCTATCAGAACCAGGACAGGATCTGCACCCTGCAGGACGATTGGGCGAGCGGTGGTTATTACGAGACGCGCCTGGTCGGCAACGTCGTCCAGGGCAGGCTGGAAACCGTTGCGGCGTGCGGCGACGGCTCCGAAGGCGGTAGCCCCTGTCCGGATGCGGATGAGCCGCGCAAGGCGGCCGCCGGCTGGAATCTCCATCCCGGCCGCCCGGCCTTGACGCCAACGGCCCTACCCAAGCTGGATGCCGAAGCCGAACTGGGCACGGAAGACACCGGCTGGCTACGCGCCTGCCTGACCGACAGCCGCTACCCTCGCGCGGCACGCTGAGAACCGCGTGCGTCGGGCGCGCCAGCGATGTTCATTGCCACGCGGGATGAAGACATGCACGATTCTCCCGGTGCGAAGCCTCCTCGCACATGCACCGAATCAGTCCGCTCGTGTTGGCGATCTGGAGTGCGAATCGCTTTCCTTACCGACCATCATCACCCGCCACGAGGATTCAGCATGACGCCGCCCCGATGCAGCTTCTCCGAATGTTCAGCCCGGCGCACCGACAGCAGGTTCGTCACGCGGGGGATCGTCATGGCGGCATTGAGTGTCTGCCTCCCGTTTGGCAGCGTGTACGGACAGCCTGCGGACGCGGCCACGCCGGACCCCGCAGGCAAATCGCCTATCGAATCCCATGCGCCAGCCGACCTGAGCACGACGCAAGCGCTGCAACGCATGCTGGCGCTGATTCAGGCAAGCGGCCAGGTCACCGACATCACGCCCGAAACGGTACACCGCATCTTCGGCGTGCAGACCACCGCGATTGGCAACGATCAGTTCGGCTATGGTCAACGCTTGCCGGGCAACTGGGCGTTCAGTATCCAGCGCGTGACGGTCGGAGATACCGGCCCGCGCGTGGATCTGATATTTGATCCGATTCCCGGGACGCAGGCTTCTCCGCTGACGACGTGTGAACCCACCTTCGCTCAATTCACGGCGGCACTGGAGTCGATGGGGTTCAGTCGCCGCACCCATTACGGCGAACATGGCCGGTGGGTCTTCGATGCTTTCGAGCGGCCACGCATGGCTATCAGGGTCTACCCAGCCAGGGCGTTCTCCGACAACGGCGAGCCGCTGGGCCCGGCCTGCGTGAAGGCGGTACTGGTGCGATAGGGCAAACCGCATGCCGTGCGCCGGCCGGATCACCCGGAAACCCATCGCAGTTCATTGATCCTGGAATCGTGGCGGTGGGCTCGGCCAATGCCTGTCAGGCTTTCCTCCGCGGCCCCTGAAACGAAACATCGTGCCGCGAGCGAACCGGCGCTCACGGTCAATTCGACGATCGGTGGTAAGTCGCGATATATCGTGCCTGCCCAACGATGTTTCCGTGCATCTGATAGGCAACGACCGCCGGACTCGACGTCGGTTTCACGTCGACACGCGGAATGGACAAGGCGGATACCGTCACGATATATCGATGAGATTCGCCTTGCGGCGGGCATGGCCCACCGTACCTGGATTCGCCAAAATCGGTCAGCGTCTCGAGCGCGCCCACCGGCATGAGCCGCACATCTCCTGATGCCCCTTTCCGAATCGACGTTTCCGAAGGCGGGATATTGACGACTACCCAATGCGTCCAGCCGAGCCCGCCAGTCGGGGCATCGGGATCGTACAGGGTGACGACGATGCTTCTGGTGCCAGCCGGAACGTGTGCCCACGAGATGCGAGGCGAGACGTTGTCGCCACGACATCCGAATCCGTTGTACACCTGAGCATTCGTGAACTGGCCGTCATGATCGAGATCGTCAACCGTTACAGCCAGCGGATCAGCAAAAGCAACGGTAGGCACGGCTGCGAAAAGTACCGTGGAGCAGAGACTCGATCGCAGAAAAATACCCAATCTCATGGCGGGATCCTGAGAGAAGTTCGATGTGATGTTTCGCACGACCGGATTGACACGCGATATGCCGTGCATGCCACGATCGTCGACGCGGATTCAAGGCTCGCGCTTCAACCATGAGTCGCACCCATGACGTGCTCACCCTGGTGCTTGTGCGACAGCCTGCGCGACACATCGTAGGTTCATCGTGAATCCGGCAGTAGGTCGGCAGACAACATCAGCATGTTGCGTGAAACAGAACAATCCGCGAATGCATGCCGGAGCGGCTCGTCGCGCTTGCGGCATGCCATGGGTACGCACTCGATTCGCAAGATCGGTCCCCCGACCGGGCAGGCGGATTGCTCCTTGCATCGATTCCCGACAATCGCCCCGGAGACAACGATGCCGACCGACCTCAACCCGCCGCCGCCCGAGCGCCAGCGTCTCGGCGAATGGATGGCCCGCGAAGAAGCGCACATGGCCGCGTTCCGCGAAAAAGTCGCGGCAGAGGCCCGCGCACATGCCGGCGAGCGGCTGCGCACACCGGCCGTGCAGGAACTCGCGCGGCTGTTCGACGACCACGCGGTGCTGCGCATGAGCCTGGCCCGCGCGATCGACGAAGCGGTCGAATCGGGCCGCCGGCTCGGCTATACGTCGAGCGGCGAGCTGATGACCATCCTGGACCACCTGATGACCTACACGCCGCCGTTCAGCGACGCGAGCCTGATCGTGTGCCCGATCAACGCCTTTCTCGACTGGCCGATGTGCATGCCGTCGGGCCATGCGCTGTTTCGCGACGCCGCCGTCAACGCGCATCTGCAGAACGTGCTGAACGTGTGGTGCGGCTTCCTTGGCGGCCCGCATTCGCGCGGGCATCTCGACACGTCGGCGCCCGACGGCTGGTTCTGCGACGCGGCGCGCGAGCGCATCGGGCTATCGCAGTTCCAGTATCGCGACGACCAGCCGCACGGCGGCTTCACTTCGTGGAACGACTTCTTCACGCGGCGCTTTCGCGACGGCGCGCGCCCCGTCGCGGCGCCCGACGATCCGCACGTGATCGTCAGCGCGTGCGAGGCCGCGCCGTACCACGTCGAATCGAACGTGAAGCTGCGCGACCGGTTCTGGATCAAGGCGCAGCCGTATTCGCTGCGCGACATCTTCACGCCGGCCCGGCTGTCGCTCGCCGAGCGCTTCGTCGGCGGCGACCTGTACCAGGCGTATCTCAGCGCGTACAACTACCATCGCTGGCACGCACCGGTGCGCGGGGTCGTCACGCATGCGTACCGGGTCCATGGCACCTACTACTCGATCGTCGAGGCGGAAGGCCCCGACCCGGCCGGACTGAACGACTCCCAGGGGTACATGACGGCGGTCGCGACGCGCGCCGTGGTCGCGATGGCCTGCGACGATCCCGGCATCGGCACCGTGGCCGCCGTGTTCGTCGGCATGGGCGACGTGTCGTCCTGCGTGATCGACGTCGTGCCGGGCCAGCGCGTCGACAAGGGCGACGAGATCGGTTACTTCCAGTTCGGCGGATCGACCTGTTGCCTGCTGTTCGAAGCCGGCGTGATCGACCGGTTCGTGTATGCGCCGCCGTTCGAGCACGGCACCGCCGTCGTCGCCGTCAATTCACCGGTCGCGATCGCACGGTGAATCGCACGTGCGTCGGGCTCGCGGGCTCGACGCACGCCGGTTGTCGGTGCAATGTTTTCAACGATTTGTAATGCCGCGGCACGTCGGCGAGTCGTCGGTCAGCGTGACACGACGCATGGCGCGGCCCCCAGGGGTTCACGCCGCGCGAGGCGCCAGGGAATCGATCAGCGCGCCGTTGAAGGCCGGCAGGTCGTCCGGCTTGCGGCTCGTGATGAACGGGCCGTCACGGACGACCTCCTGGTCGACCCACTTGCCGCCCGCGTGACGGATATCGTCCTGAAGGCTCGGCCAGCTCGTCATCGTGCGGCCTTCCACGAGACCGGAAGACACGAGCAGCCAGCCGCCATGGCAGATCGCCGCGATCGGCTTGCCGGCCCCGACGGCCGCCGTCACGAACTCGCGCGCGGCCGGCACCATCCGGATCGCGTCGCCGTTCACGACGCCGCCGGGCAGCACGACCGCGTCGTAATCGCCCTCGCGCGCGTCGTCGAACGTGCGGTCGACCTTCACGCGCGCGCCCTTGTCGACGTGCCTGAAGCCCTGGATTTCGCCGGGCTTCTGCGAAATCACGTCGACCTGTGCGCCTTCGGCCGCAAGCGCGCGCTGCGGTTCGACGAGTTCGGCTTCCTCGAAGCCGTCGACCGCGAGAATCGCCACCTTGCAATGAACCAGTCTTCCGCTCATGAAGCCCTCCTTAAGTGACGCGGCACACGTCGTGCCGCGCCGGTTTCGCAGCAAGCGGCGTGCCGTTTCCGCTCACGCGGCGCGCCCGCCATCCGGGAACGATCGCGCGCCGGGCGGGCGGCTCATCGCGTTCGACAAGGACCCGAGGGCGATCGAGACGGCGCAGGGCATCGAGGAGGCGCGCCCGGCACGCGGATTTCCCGCCTGCGAGCGCCGATGCCGTCCGAGCGGCGACCGCCGCCCGCGAACCGTGGGACGGCGTCGCTCACTCCGCTACTGCAGGCGACTTGCCGTGTCCAGCATCGCGTCGGTCACTTCGATCGTGAGCGTCAGGCGCTCATCCGTATCGGGCACACGGTCGAGCATCGCCTGCACCGTGTCGTGCAAAATCGCGTGCACGCGCATCCGCGTGCCGTCGTCGAGCGCTGCATACCGCTCCATCGTGTCGCTGTCGAGCGCCAGTTCGACCGCATGCCGAGCGTATTCCGGCGGCGCATCGACCGTCAGCGCCCAGGTCGAGTGGAACTTGATCCTGCCCGTCGCGACGTCGACATGGACCGTCGTATCGAGATCGTCCGCCTCGATCGCGTCGCCGTCGATCTCGTCGATCTCGTCGA
>NZ_JAAGPH010000123.1:0-23506 GCF_017104705.1 Burkholderia sp. Se-20373
TGCAGGCGCTGGCGAATGCCGGCGCGTTCGACGAGGCCGAGCGCGTGCTCGCGCAATTCTCGGCGCGCGTCGGGCCGCATGCCGATGCGTTCTACCTGAACGGGCTGATCGCGGACGCGCGCGGACGCGCCGCGGAAGCCGGCGACTTCTACCGGAAGGCGCTGTACCTGCGGCCCACGCACCACGAGGCGCTGACCCATCTGGCGACGCTGCTCGACGTCGGCGGCGATCGTGCGGGTGCGCAATGGCTGCTCGAGCGCGCACGGCGCTCGGCCGGCTGACAAGACGATGGGTTGGGGACCGACACCGCGATGACCAGAGGAATCCATGAACCGCGCCGCCGCTGCCATTGACGAGACGACGATCGACGTCGACGATTGCTGGAACCGGATCGGCACGCGCGGCGACCGCACGTGCGAGCGGCTGAACGACTGCCTGCGCTGCCTGAACTGCCCGGTGTACGCGTATCACGCGGCGAAGCTGCTCGAGCGCCCGCTCGACGGCGCCGAGATGGCCGACACCACGCGCCGGATGAGCGCCCCCGGCGCGCCGCACGTGCACGACGCCGATGCCGATGCGCACCACGCGGCGCTGGCGTTCCGCGTGGCTGACGAGTGGCTCGCGCTGCCGATCGGCGTGCTGCGCGAGATCGCCGGCACGCGCCCGATCCATTCGCTGCCGCATCGCCGCCATTCGGCCGTGCGCGGCGTGGTCAACATCCGCGGCACGCTGCGCATCGCGATCTCGATCGGCGCGCTGCTCGGCCTCGATGCCGGCAAGGGCGGCAAGAGCGGTGACGACGGCCGCTTCACGCGGCTGCTGGTGGCCGCGCACCAGGGCGAGCCGGTCGTGTTTCCGGTCGACGAAGTCGAGGGCGTGCTGCGCTTCGGCGCCGCCGACTGGGTGCCCGTGCCGGCGACGGTCGGGCGCGCGAGCGCCGGCCTGTCGCGCGGCGTGCTGTCGTGGCGCGGCAAGTCGGTGGGCCTGCTCGACGACGACCGCCTGTTCGATGCAGTCACACGGAGCATGCGATGAGCGGCGATGACGACCTGAGCCACCTGTCGCTGCTCGAGCTGTATCGCGAGGAGACGCGCACGCAGACCCAGGCGCTGTCCGAGCGGCTGCTCGCGCTCGAATCGGGCGAACCCGATTCCGTCGCGCTCGAGGCATGCATGCGCGCCGCGCATTCGCTGAAGGGCGCCGCGCGCATCGTCGGCGTGCCGCTCGGCGTCGATATCGCGGGGCGGATGGAAGAGTGCTTCGTCGCCGCGCAGGCCGGCACGATCGCGCTGACGGCCACGCACGTCGACGTGCTGCTGGCGGGCGTCGATCTGCTGGTGCGCGTCGGCGATCCGCAAGGGCAGCCCGTCACGCAGACGGAGATCGACGTGTTCGCGGCGGCGCTGACCGGCGCCGACGGCGCGCAGACGATGCAGGCGGCGGCCGCGGCCCCGCCGCCGGTGCCGCCGTCGATCGTCCCGTTTAGGGAGCACGACGGCGCCGCGAACGAACCCGTCGGGGCCAGCGCCGCGGTGCCGCCGCTTGCGGTATCGGGCGGAGTGCCCGATCCGGCCCAGGCCGGCCGCGTGGCCGGCGCCGGCGCGATGCGCCGCGTGCGTGCGGATACGCTGAACCGGCTGCTGAGCCTGTCCGGCGAATCGCTGGTCGAATCGCGCTGGCTCAAGCCGTTCGCCGAATCGATGCTGCGCGTGAAGCGCGCCCAGCGCGACGCGGCCCGGTCGCTCGATTTGATGTACGAACAATTTGCCGAGGATCTCGACCCGGGCATGCTCGCGTCGATGAACGAAGTGCGGCACATGCTCAACGACCTGCAGCGTTCGCTCGCCGAGCGCATGGACGAATTCGACCGCTTCGAGCGGCGCAGCACGCATATCGCCGAGCAGCTGTACGACGAAGCGCTGCAATGCCGGATGCGGCCGTTCGGCGACGCGACGCGCGCGTATCCGCGCATCGTCCGCGATCTCGCGCGCTCGCTCGGCAAGCAGGTGCGTTTCTCGATCGTCGGCGAGGGCACGCAGGTCGACCGCGACATCCTCGACCTGCTCGACGCGCCGCTCGGCCACCTGCTGCGCAACGCGATCGACCACGGCGTCGATTCGCCGGAGGCGCGGCGTGCGCGCGGCAAGCCGGCCGAGGCGAGCGTGACGCTGGAGGCGCGCCACAGCGCCGGCTCGCTGCTGGTCAGCGTGATCGACGACGGGCCCGGTGTCGACATGGACGCGCTGCGCGCGGCCGTCGTGCGCCAGCGCCTGACCGACGACGAGACGGCCGCGCGGCTGTCCGATCCGGAACTGCTCGAATTCCTGCTGCTGCCGGGCTTCTCGATGCGCGATGCGGTGACCGACGTGTCGGGCCGCGGCGTCGGCCTCGACGCGGTGCAGGAGATGGTGCGCGGCGTGCGCGGCGCGGTGCGGATCTTCAACGAGCCGGGTGCGGGCATGCGCTTCGTGCTGCAGTTGCCGCTCACGCTGTCGGTGATCCGCAGCCTGCTCGTCGAAGTGGGCGGCGAGCCGTATGCGTTTCCGCTCGCGCACGTGCGCCGCACGCTCGAACTCGCGCACGACGATATCGACGTGCTCGAAGGGCAGCCGCATTTCCCGTTCGACGGCCGGCGCGCGGGCCTCGTCGCCGCGCACCAGTTGCTGGACGCGGGCGAGCCCGACGTCGCGCGCACGAGCACGGCGGTCGTGGTCGTCGGCGCGGAGCCCGAGTTGTACGGCGTCGCGGTCGACCGCTTCCTCGGCGAGCGGATGCTCGTCGTGCAGCCGCTCGACAGCCGCCTGCACAAGATCCAGAACATCGCGGCCGGCGCGCTACTCGAGAACGGCGACCCGGTGCTGATCGTCGACGTCGAGGACCTGATCCGCTCGGTCGACAAGCTCGTGCGCGGCGGGCAGCTCGCGCGGCTCACGCGTGATCCGCAGCTCGCGCTTGCCGACCGGCGCCGCCGCGTGCTCGTCGTCGACGATTCGCTGACGGTGCGCGAGCTCG
Source organism: Burkholderia sp. Se-20373 (assembly GCF_017104705.1). NCBI lineage: Bacteria > Pseudomonadati > Pseudomonadota > Betaproteobacteria > Burkholderiales > Burkholderiaceae > Burkholderia > Burkholderia sp. Se-20373. The sequence goes on from NZ_JAAGPH010000123.1 coordinate 3,013, forward strand.
AACGCAAGCTGCTGGAAAAGCGCGGCTACGACGTGACGGTCGCGGTCGACGGGATGGAAGGCTGGAACGCGGTGCGCAGCGATGGGTTCGATCTCGTCGTCACGGACGTCGACATGCCGCGCATGGACGGCATCGAACTCGTCACGCTGATCAAGGGCGATCCGATGCTCAAGCGCTTGCCGGTGATGATCGTGTCGTACAAGGATCGCGACGAGGATCGCCGTCGCGGGCTCGATGCGGGCGCCGACTACTACCTCGCGAAGAGCAGCTTCCACGACGAGGCGTTGCTCGACGCCGTGCATGACCTGATCGGGGACGCGCGAGGATGAACATCGGCATCGTCAACGACCTGCCGCTGGCCGTGGAGGCGCTGCGCCGCGTGATCGCGCTGCGCACGGACCACCGCGTGCTGTGGGTCGCGACCGACGGCGACGAGGCGGTGGATTTCTGCGTCGCGCATCCGCCCGATGTCGTGCTGATGGATCTCGTGATGCCGAAGGTCGACGGCGTGGCCGCGACGCGCCGGATCATGGCGCGTGCGCCGTGCGCGATCCTGATCGTGACGGCGAGCGTCAGCGCGAATACATCGTCGGTCTACGAGGCGATGGGCGCCGGCGCGCTCGATGCGGTCGACACGCCGACGCTCGCGCTCGGGCTGTCGACGGACGCGTCGCCGCAGGCGCTGCTCGCGAAGATCGACCAGATCGGCCGGCTGCTCGAAAGCCGCACCGCGGCGCTCGTGCCGCCGGGGCCGGCGCCCGAGCGCGGCCAGCCGACGCTCGTTGCGATCGGCGCGTCCGCGGGCGGCCCGACCGCGCTGACCGCGCTGCTGCGGGCGCTGCCGGCCGATTTTCCGGCGGCGATCGTGATCGTCCAGCACGTCGACCAGGCGTTCGCGCTCGGGATGGCCGAGTGGCTCGACGGCTATACGCGGCTGCCGGTGCGCGTCGCGCGGCAGGGCAGCGTGCCGCAGGCCGGCGAGGTGCTGCTCGCGGCGACCAACGATCACCTGACCCTGTCGCCGCGCGGCGTGCTCGGCTATACGCGGCATCCGGTCGAGACGCCGTACCGGCCGTCGATCGACGTGTTCTTCAACAGCGTCGCCGACGGCTGGCAGGGCGAGGCGTTCGGCGTGCTGCTGACGGGCATGGGGCGCGACGGCGCGCTCGGCCTGAAGGCGATGCGCGCGAAGGGCTGCTACACGATCGCGCAGGACGAGGCGACCAGCGCTGTTTACGGGATGCCGAAGGCGGCCGCGGCGATCGGCGCGGCGTCGGCGATCCTGCCGCTGGAGCGGATCGCACCGCAGCTGATCTCGCGCATCACGCGCCCGCTGCGCGACTGACGGCGTCCATGGCGTGCGCGGCGCCGTCCCGCAGCCGCATTGCGGGCGGCGCGGGGCGTCGCGTACAATGGCGGCCAGCGGAGATGGCATGCCTCCCAGCGGTCGTACGCGGCGCATTGCGCACGGTGCGGCCCTCAACCGCCGGCTCGCCCGGCTGATGATGCCTGCGTGTTCCTGGGTCGTCAGGAGGTCGCAGGCCGTCCATGCGGATTTCTGCCGCCCAGGTTTTGATGTTCCGTCGAATCTGGAAATCATGTTTTTCACGACTTCTGCCGATCTTCTCGCGACCGTGCGCTATGTGTGCCGCTGGCTCGCGCTCTCGGCCCTGCTCGGCACGCTGGCCGGCACGGCTTCCGCCCTGTTCCTGATCGCGCTCGACTGGGCGACCGGCACGCGCGTCGCGCATCCGGGGCTGCTGTGGGGGCTGCCGGCCGCCGGCTTCGCGACCGGCTGGATCTACCATCGCTTCGGTCAGTCGGTCGCGCGCGGCAACAACCTGCTGATCGACGAGATCCACGACCCGAAGGCGCTGGTGCCGAAGCGGATGGCGCCGCTCGTGCTCATCGCGACCGTCGTCACGCACCTGTTCGGCGGCTCGGCCGGGCGCGAGGGCACGGCCGTGCAGATGGGCGGTGCGCTCGCCGATCGCGTCACGCACGTGTTCCGTCTCGATCGAGAACATCGCCGCGTGCTGCTGATGGGCGGCATCGCGGCCGGTTTCGCATCGGTGTTCGGCACGCCGCTCGCGGGCGCCGTGTTCGGGCTCGAGGTGCTCGCGATCGGGCGCGTGCGGTACGACGCGCTGCTGACCTGCGTCGCCTCCGCGATCGTCGCGGACGTCGTCTGTCGCGCGTGGGGCGTGCATCACACGGCCTATGCGATTCCGGTCGTGCCGGCCGTGTCGGCGACGGGGCTGGCCGTGACGGTCGTCGCGGGCATCGCGTTCGGCGTGGTCGGGCGGCTGTTCGCGTTCGCGACGCATGCGCTGACCGCGTGGTTCAGGCGCGTCGTGCGCTATGCGCCGCTGCAGCCGGTGCTCGGCGGCCTGCTGGTCGCGGCTGCCGCCACCGCGCTGAACGTGCCGCAGTATCTCGGCCTCGGCATCCCGACGATCGAGGCCGCGTTCCACGGCCCGCTGCCGCTCTACGATTTCGCGGGCAAGTTCGCGTTCACCGTCGTCACGCTCGCGTCGGGGTTCAAGGGCGGCGAAGTGACGCCGCTGTTCTACATCGGCGCGACGCTCGGCAATGCGCTCGGCCAGGTGCTGGCATTGCCGGTGCCCGTGCTCGCGGGGCTGGGGTTCGTCGCGGTGTTCGCCGGGGCGGCCAATACGCCGATCGCGTCGACGATCATGGCGATCGAACTGTTCGGCGCGGATATCGGCGTGTATGCGATCGTCGCGTGCGTCGTCGCTTATCTGTTTTCAGGGCACGCAGGGATTTACCGGTCGCAGCGGGTGGCGGTGGGGAAGGGGGCGCAGGCCGAAGCGGAGTGACATCGGCGTGCGGAGCGGCCGGCCGGATCGTGCTGGCTGAAACCGCTACCCGGCGATCGCGCGGATCACCGGGAACGGGGCGAGCGTCACGCCTTCGGCAGCTTCGCGACGTTCCGCGCGAGCAGTTCCTCGATATCGATGCCCTTCTCCGCCAGCAGCGCGGTGACGACACCGTTCAGTTCGCCGAGCGTCTCCTTGACCGCTTCCCGGATCGTATCGACGACGACCTGCGTGCTGCGCTCGATCTCGATGTTGACCGTGTCGTTCACGCCCTTCGCATCGAAGGTCGTCGCGCGCCGCGTTTCGGGAATCAGCCAGACATCGAACCAGCCTTCGTCGCGGTTGACGTCGGACACCGTCAGGCTGCAGCCGTTGATCGCGATATAGCCCTTCGCGAACACATACCGCTTGAACGCCTCCGGCACGCCGATGCGCACCATCCGGTTGTGTTCGGACATCGCGATGTGCCGGATGGTCCCGGTGAAATCCACGTGGCCGGACAGCGGATGCCCGCCGATCTCCGCGCCGTCCTTCGCGGCCCGCTCCACGTTGATGTGCGCGCCCGTCGTGAGGTCGGCCAGCGTCGTGATCCGCAGGCTCGGCAGCATCACGTCGAAGTCGATCAGCTCCGGCGAATGGATCGTCGTCACCGTCAGGCAGACGCCGTCGACCGACACGCTGGCGCCGATCTCGATATCGGTGGTGAACCGCTCGGGGAATTCGATGCTGAACGTTCTCAGTTCGCCGTGATCCTTGATGGCCTTGATGACGCCAACACCCTGAACAATGCCTGTAAACATGATCTGCCTTTCGTCGCAAATTGCCTAGCCGGTATGATAAGTGATCCGGAGAGGGGGCGTCGGGGCCGGACGGGGCGGCGTCGCCTGACGGACGGCGGCGTATCATTCTCCAGCGCTCGCTGGAATACGGCACGAAGCCGCGGCGAGCGATTGCGAGGGTCGGCAGAAAAGAACGAGAAACGGGGTATGTCGAACAATATGCGGAAAATCTACGTGACCGCGTGGCTGGTGACCATCATCCTGATAATCGTCGACGTGATCTGGGCATGCCGCGTCGATTTCCGGATTGCGAAGGGCAGTCTGGTGCAAAGCGCCCAAGTGCTGTCCGCCGTCCTCGCCGTCGCCGTCGCGTCCGGGCTCGCATCGCGCCCATCATACAAAGTGCCGGCCAGAAAGGCGTTCTACGAGAATGTCGCGCAATCGTTCCAGTGGATCGCGTTGATGTCGGTATTCATGCATGCCGGCGCGCTCCTTCAGTATCTCGCTGTAGCAACCGATCTGCCGCTCGTGAGTGATGCGCTGGTATCGATCGATGCCGCGCTCGGATTTCACTGGCTGCAAACATATGGATGGGTGATGGCAAATCCGGGTTGGCATGCGGTGCTCCAATTCGCGTATGCATCCGGCAGTGTCCAGCTTCTTGCGATCCCGATCATCCTTACGCTGACGTCGAACTCGAAAGACTACGCCGAGTTTGCGGTGCAATTTATCGTCGCAGTCATCGTGTCGATCCTGATTGCTGCCTGGCTGCCGGCCGAGAGTGCGTTTCTCCACTTCGACGTTCGCGATCCCGGAACGGTTTCCACCGTATCGGACTTCGCGCCGGTGCGAAGCGGAGTCGTCCGGGAACTGGCATTCGCGTCGTCCCAGGGGCTCATTTCCTTTCCGTCGCTTCACACGATCCTTGCGCTGTGCTTCGCGTATTCGCTGCGGCATGTGCGCTTCGTCTTCCCGGTCGGCATCGCGCTGAACGGCATGATGATCGTGTCGACGCCGACGCAGGGCGGGCATTACCTGTGCGATGTGTTGTCGGGGATCGTGATCGGCGGACTGCTGATTTATCTCGTTCGCAAGGGGTTTGCCAGTCAGCGCACGGTGGAACGCGTGGCGCCCCGCAACGAAGCCGATGACGGACGCACCGGACTGGTGAATTCCTGACGATTGCATCGATGTCCCGTGCAGCGCATCCGGGCGCACGGTGGCGGTGTGCCGCGCGCCCGGATGCGATGGGGTTTCCGTCAAGCTTCCGCCGGCTCCCCCAGCGGGCCGGCGTCACCGTTCACCCTGCGTCGCGGCGTATCGATCAAGCCCTTCGCCAGCTCCAGCGCCTGCCGCTCGAACAGCCGGCGATAGATGCCGCCTTCGATCCGGATCAGCGCGTCGTGGCTGCCTTCCTCGATCACCTTGCCGCGATCGAGCACCAGCAGCCGGTCGAGCGCGCGCACCGTCGACAGCCGGTGCGCGACCACGAGCGTCGTGCGGCCGACCATCAGCCGCTCCATCGCCTGCTGGATCAGCAGCTCGCTTTCGCTGTCGAGGCTCGACGTGGCTTCGTCGAGGATCAGGATCGGCGCATCGGCGAGGAATGCACGCGCGATCGCGACCCGCTGGCGTTCGCCGCCCGACAGCTTGATCCCGCGTTCGCCGACGAGCGTGTCATAACCGTCCGGCAGCGTGGCGATGAAGTCGTGCGCGCTGGCGAGCCGCGCGGCGCGCTCGATGTCGGCACGGCTTGCATCGGGGCGCGCATACGCGATGTTCTCGGCCAGCGTGCGGTGGAACAGCACGGGCTCCTGCTGGACGATCGCGATCTGGCTGCGCAGCGAATCCTGCCTGACCTGCGCGATGTCCTGGCCGTCGATCGTGATGCGGCCGCCCGACACGTCGTACAGGCGCTGGATCAGCTTGATGAACGTCGTCTTGCCCGATCCCGAGTGGCCGACGAGGCCCACGCGCTCGCCCGGCGCGATGCGCATCGAGAAGTCGTCGTACAGCGGCACCGGATGGTTGCCGTAGCGGAACGTCACGTGCTCGAAGCGGATCTCGCCTTGCCCGATCCGGATCGCCGGCGCGCCGGGACGATCGTCGATGCCGAGCGGCTGGCGTTCGAGCGCGACGAGTTCTTCCATGTCGTTCACCGAGCGCTGCAGGTTGCGGATGTGCATGCCGACGTCGCGCAGGTAGCCCTGCAGCATGAAGAACATCGTCAGCGCGAACGCGATGTCGCCGACGCTTGCCTCGTCGTTCGCCCACAGCCGCAGCGCGACGCCGATCATCGCGGCCTGCATCGCGACGAGCATCGCGCCCTGTAACCCGCCGTTGAACGTGCCGCGCACCCACGTGCGGCGCGTGCGTTGCCGCCACTTGCCGATCACGCGCGCGAGCCGCGCTTCCTCGCGCGTTTCCGCGCCGAACGCCTTCACGACCGCGTTGCAGCTCACGGCATCGGCGAGCGCGCCGCCCATGCGCGTGTCCCACAGGTTGCCGAGCCGTGCGGCCGGCGCGACGATGCCGAGCGACACCGCTACCGTCACCGTGATGTACAGCAGCGAACCCGCGCCGACGACGAGCCCCATCACGGGCCAGTGCGTGCCGAGCAGCACGGTGGCGCCGACGAGCATCGTGACCGACGGCAGCAGCGCGATCAGCACGGTGTCGTTCAGCAGGTCGAGTGCCCAGATCCCGCGCGTGATCTTGCGCACGGTCGAGCCCGCGAAGCTGTTCGCGTGCCAGTCGGTCGAGAAGCGCTGCACGCGATGGAACGACGCGGCCGCGATCTCGCTCATCATCTTCAGCGTGAGCGTGATGATGTTCAGGTAGACGCCTTGCCGCAGCACCGTCGCGCCGAGCCCGAGCGCGGCGAGCGTGCCGAACGCGACGAGGGCCGCATGCCACGCGGCGGCGCGGTCGGTCAGGCCGGTCGACAGCGCGTCGACGAGGCGGCCGGCGAACAGCGGCGTGAGCACGTCGGCGAGCGCGGCGAGCAGCGCAAGGCTCGCGACCGTGGCGGTGCGGGCCGGCTGCTTGCGCCAGTAGCGGAAGGTGAAGCCGAAGACGGCCTGGAATGCCTGGCCGCCCAGATGGGAGGTTTTTCTGGTCATTTATCGTTGCCCGGCGCATCGCGCGACGGGACTTTCCGGTTCGGAGAACATCGAAAACGCAACAGCCGGGCCGCGCGAAAATCGCGGGCGGAAAAACGAAACGGGCTGTCGGGAAACGGCGCGGCTGACGGGTTAGCGGAAAACTCGGGAGCCGGCGCGAACGGCGGGCTGGATCAGCTGCGCCGTGGGACCACGTTCGGGAAGGTTGCTGGCATTCGGAACATCTGCACCTCCCCTGAAGTGAACGGTTGAAAGGACGCCGAAAAGACGTGAAAAGATTCTATCAGCAGTGAAGGGCGCGCCGCAACGTCTGACGAATGCGGCGTTGCAGCGTCGATACGGTTAATATTCCGGGTTTCGGCCCTTCTTTTGCGGCCTTTCCCCAGTGCGGCAGCAAGGGCCGGCACGCGCGTCGATTACACTTCGGCGTCTGCGGCGCGCGCAGATTCACCACGATACATTCCTGAGGAAACGATGAGTGACGTTCAGCAAGGCATCCTGACCCCGATCGATACGGCGGCCCGATACCTCACTTTCACGATGTCGAATGACGGCAATGTGGCGGCGGCGCTGGCCGCGCTGCGCGAGATCGTCGACGGACGCGACACGGTGGTCGGGTTCGGGCATGCGCTGGCGGCGCACCTCGGGCACCTGGTGCCGGGCCTGACCGAATTCCCGACGTTCGCGGTGAAGGACCGCACGCTGCCGATAACGCCGGCCGACGTGTGGGTCTGGCTGCGCGGCGACGATCGCGGCGAGATTGTGTTGCGTGCGCGGGCGATCGAACGCGCGCTGGCGCCGGCGTTTGCGTTGCAGGATGCGGTCGACGGTTTCCGCTATTCGAACGATCGCGACCTGTCCGGCTACGAGGACGGTACGGAGAACCCGGAAGGCGACGACGCGGTGGCCGCGGCGATCGTGACGGGGCAGGGCGCGGGGCTCGACGGCGCGAGCTTCGTCGCGGTCCAGCAATGGCTGCACGACTTCGACCAGATGGAACGCATTCCGTCGGGCGACATGGACGACATCGTCGGGCGCCGCCGCTCGGACAACGAGGAACTCGACGACGCGCCCGAATTCGCGCACGTGAAGCGCACCGCGCAGGAAAGCTTCGAGCCCGAGGCGTTCATGCTGCGTCGTTCGTCGCCATGGTCGGACGCGCGTCGCGCGGGCCTCTACTTCGTCGCGTTCGGCTGCTCGTTCCGCGCGTTCGACGTGCAGATGCGCCGGATGAGCGGCGCGGATGACGGGATCGTCGACGGCCTGTTCCGCTTCACGCGGCCGCTGACGGGCGCGTATTTCTGGTGCCCGCCGCTGAAGGACGGCAAGCTCGACCTGTCCGCGCTCGGCCTGTAAGCGCCTGGCGGGTTCGACGAAACGGGGGGCCGCGCATCGTGCGCGGCCCCCCGTTGCCTTTTGCGCGGCGAGCGTGCGCCGTGTGCTTTCATGCGTGGCGTGTCAGTTCAACGTCGTGTCGATCCGCGTGCCGCGCTTGATGAACTGCGTGACAGGCGTTTTCTCGCAGATTTCGGCGAGGCGCTGGCGTTGCGCTTCATCGAGCGGGCCGTCGAGCGACACGACGCGGCGCACGTATTGCGTGCCGTCGCGATCGGCATGCAGCTCGGTGCGCACGTCGATGCGCGTGGCCGGCCACGTCTTGCGCTGCATGTACATCCGCAGCGTCGCGGCCGTGCATTGCGCGAGGCCGGCCAGCACGAACTCGTACGGCGCCGGCCCGCGATCCTGGCCGCCTTCGCGGGGCGCTTCGTCGCCGGTCAACGCGTGCGTGCCGGCCTGCAGCTGGACGACGTAGTCGGGCGCGTCGGCGTCGAGGACGGCGGCGGCATGGATGAGCGACATGGCAAGTCTCCGGTCAGCGGAAAGAGGGAAAGGGAAGCGGGCGCCGCGTGGCGGCGCGCAGCCGCCAGCATACCGCCCCGATCGGGACGGCGTGCGCCGCGCGGCTAGGCGTCGGTGACGCTGGCGCTGCTGCGCACGAGCGCGGCGATACGTTCGCGTACCCACTGGTGCGCGCGATCGGCGTCGCGCGATTCGTGCCAGTACGCGAGGAGCGGGAACGGCTTGAGCCGCAACGGCAGCGGCCGCACGACGATCGGCAGCAGCGCGGCCATCCGCACCGCATAGGTGTGCGGCAGCGTGACCAGCAGGTTGCCGGTCGCGGCGATCTGGCATGCGGCGAAATAGTGCTGGCAGGTGAGCCGGATATCGCGGAAGCGGCCGTCGTTGCCGAGCAGCACGTCGAGCGATTGCGGCTCGCCGAGCGACGACACCGCGACATGGCGTGCCGCGAAATAGTCGCCGCGCCGCAGCGGCTCGCGCGCAAGCGGATGATCGCCGCGCAGCGCGACGACGAGCGAATCGTCGAGCAGGTGTTCGGTGGCGATGCGCGGGCCGGTCGGTACGCGGCGATCGACGGCGAGATCGAGATTGCCCGATGCGAGTTCGCGCTCGATGTCGGCCACCGCGATGCGGCGGCTCACGAGCCGCAGGCCCGGCGCTTCGTCGGCGAACGCGGCGACGATCCGCGGCAGCGCGATCGATTCGAGCACGTCGCGAATGCCGACCGCGATGCTCAGGTCGAGCGTCGCGGGATCGAATGCCGACGGCGCGCGCGCGGTGCCTTGCAGGCCCTTCAGGTGCAACTGCACGTCCGCGATGATCGTGCGCGTGCGCTCGGTTGCGACGACGCGGTTGCCCTGCCGCACGAACAGCGGATCGTCGAAATGCGCGCGCAGCCGGTTGAGCGCATGCGTGACGGCCGGCTGCGTGAGGTGCAGCGCGCGGGCGGCCGCGCCGATGCCGCCATGCACGTAGACGGCGTCGAGCACGCGAAACAGGTTCAGGTCGAGACGGTGATCGGCGGGCACGGGGCGCGGGTGGCGTGGTGAAGGGTGGACCGATTCTAAAGGATGCGCAGGCAACGGATACGGCGAGCTTTCCTGCGTGGCAATCGATGGCACGGGATACGAATCGATATCATTTGAGCCGATATTCGGTTGTGCATTTATCCGGATATCCGACGCAATAAGTCGCAATGAAAATGCGCGGATTGCGCGGCATGCAATCGTAATAATGGGCAATATCGGCCCGGGCAATTCCACACAGGGCCGCCGGCAAACCGTGACAGCCTGTAGTAATCCGCCATCATGCTGTCCACGTCGGCCATTTCGCGCCAAAGGCGCGACCCGTTCGGCTAAGATGCCGTCGCTTCATATTTCGGGATAGCCGTCCTGTCGCACGCATTCAAACCAAATATAAGCCTGACAGTTCGACGGTATTAGAAGAAGTCGAACAAGTCGGGGGCTTGGCCAGTGAATGCAGCAGATCAGAGATGGGTCGTTATCTATTTGAGTACGGGATTTTCGTTGGCCCAGGCCGCGCGTCTTGGCGAGGCTTTCAACCTGGCGAATCGCCTGCACGCATACAGTGCCGACTACCAGTTGAAGTACGTATCCGAAAGCGGGGGACTGGTGCAGTCGTCCTCCGGCGTGAGCATCGCGGCCGATCCGCTCGGTGACGAGCACGGCCGCCGCGCGCTCGCGTTCTTTCATCTTCACGGTGACCGCGCGGTCGTCAACTGGGACGACGCATTGCAGCGTCGCCTCGCCGACATTCGCCGTCATGCGCGCTGGATCGTCGACGGGATGGACCTGCCCGCGCTCGCGGCCATGCAGCGTCCGTCGGCGGCGCTCGAAGGGCGGCCCGGCCGGGGCGGGCGGCGGGTCGCCGCGACGGTCGAGCTGCAGGCCGGCGAAACCGACGTGTTCGCCGCCGTGCTCGACATGTTCCGCGTCGAGCTCGGCGACATTGCCGCGCAGGAGATCGCCAGCAACCTGCTGCGGCCGGTCGAGCAGCGCTATGCGCAGTCGATGTGGGCCTTTCGCGAGCTGAGCGCGAGCCCGTCGATCCGGATGTCGGCGCAGCGGCTGCGCGCGCAGAGCGTGAACCGCATCTCGATCGCGAACGCCGCCCAGGCCGCCGCGATGAGCGAGCGCAACTTCCTGCGGCGCTTCAAGAAGGAAATCGGCGTGACGCCGACCGAGTTCGTCCAGCACGTGCGGCTCGAGCGCGCGTGCCACATGCTGGTCCACACGACGCTGCCGGCCGACAAGGTCGCGCGCCGCACCGGATTCGGCAGCGGCGAGCGGCTCGCGAAGCTGTTTCGCCAGCGCATGCTGATGTCGCCGACCGAATTTCGCGTCTCCGAGCGCGAAAGGATCCTCACCCGTGGCGTGCGGCCGGCCGATGCGGGCGAGGGCGCCGGCGACGGCACCGAGGGGCATCGCGCCGCGTGACAGGCCATGCGGGAGAAAATCGGGCGGATACCCGTAGAATCGTCCTGTCCCGATCTCGAGCCCCGGTTTCCATGTCCTTTCTCCCCACCACCGCCACCGCCCCGTTCTGCCCGTCGGAAGTCAAGGGCAGCATCACGATCGATGCCGCCGCGCCGCGCTGGCAGAAGCTCAAGCGCTTCTTCGGCCCCGGCCTGCTGGTCGCGATCGGCTACATGGATCCCGGCAACTGGGCGACCGACATCCAGGCCGGCTCGCAGTTCGGCTATTCGCTGCTGTGGGTCGTCGCGTTCTCGAGCCTCGCGGCGATCTTCCTGCAGATGCTCGCGGCGCGGCTCGGCCTCGTCGCCGGCAGGGATCTCGCGCAGGCCAGCTACGACCGCTATGGCCGGTTCGGCCGCATCGTGCAGTGGGTGACCGCCGAAGTGTCGATCATCGCGTGCGACATCGCGGAAGTCCTCGGCTGCGCGCTCGCGTTCAAGCTGCTGCTCGGCGTGCCGCTCGCGTGGGGGATCGTGCTGACCGCGCTCGACACGGTGATCGTGCTCGGCCTGCAGGGCAAGGGGTTCCGGCAGATCGAGGCGATCGTGCTGGCGCTGATCGCGACGATGGCGTTCTGCTTCGTCGCGCAGGTCGCGATCACGCCGCCCGACTGGCACGCGGTGGTCGGCGGGCTGGTGCCGGGCGATCCGGGCCACGACCGCAAGGACGCGATCGTGCTCGCGCTCGGCATCGTCGGCGCGACGATCATGCCGCACAACCTGTACCTGCATTCGTCGGTCGTGCAGACGCGGCACGTGGTCGGCGGCGCGCGCGGGATGATCCGCGACACGCTCGCGCTGGTGCGCATCGATACCTGCGTGTCGCTGTTCGTCGCGATGCTCGTCAACGCGGCGATCCTGGTCGTCGCGGGCGCGGCCTTCCATGCGACGGGCCAGCACAACGTGACCGACATCGAGCAGGCCTACCACCTGATTACGCCGATCGCCGGCGGCGCGGCGGCGCTGCTGTTCGGCATCGCGCTGCTCGCGTCGGGGCAGAGCTCGACGCTGACCGGCACGATCGCCGGCCAGGTGATCATGGACGGCTTCCTGCATACGAAGATCCCGTGCTATCAGCGCCGGCTGATCACGCGCGGGCTCGCGCTCGTGCCGGCGCTGATCGGCGTGCTGTGGCTTGGCGACAACTCGGTGGGGCAGCTGCTCGTGTGGAGCCAGGTGCTGCTGAGCCTGCAGCTGCCGTTCGCGATGTGGCCGCTGATCCGCTCGGTCAGCGATCGCAACACGATGGGCGAGCACACGATCGGGCGCGGGATGCAGATGGCCGCGTGGGCGCTGTTCGCTGTCATCACCGGCACGAACCTGTTGCTGATTACCGGTGTCGCGGGCTGATACAGCCTGTCACAGGCTGACACAGCCGCGCGGCGCGCATGCGGTAAACTGCGGCCTTTCGATCGTCGTCCGAAGTCCGTTATGTGGAGTGAAATCAGCAACATCGGCGATGCCGCGCTGACCTTGCCGATCGCGCTGACCTGCGCGGCGTGGTTCGCGCTCACCGACTGGCGCCTCGCCGTCCGCTGGGGCGTGCTGCTCGCCGCCGGCATGGGCCTCGTCGGCGCCACCAAGATCCTGTATGCCGGGTGCGGCATCGAGCTGCCGCAATTCGATTTCCGCGTGATCAGCGGCCATACGATGCTGTCGACGTCCGTGTGGACCGTCGCGCTGTCGACGCTGTGGCAGGCGTTCCGGCCGGGCAAGGCGCCCGGCATCGCGGCCGGGCTGGCCGTCGGCGCGATCACGGCCGTCGCGCGCGTGTTCGATCATTCGCACACCGTGCCGGAGGTGATCGTCGGCTGGATGCTCGGCGCGCTGGTCGCGCTGGTGTTCCTGCGCGGCTACGACAGCGCGCGGCAGCGTGCCTTCTCGCCGCGGGTCGCGGCCGTCTGCCTGCTGCTCGTGTCGGGCATCGCGTACGGGCACCGTGCGCCGTTCCAGCAGATGATCGACACCCATTCGCCGCAACTCTGCGCGTTCGTGCGCGCGCCGTCGGGCGACGGATTCTGACGGTAGCCGGTCGCGGCGCCCCGGCGCCGCTTTCTTGCCGCCGGCATTCGCCCGGCGGTTGCACGATTCGACACCGTTCATCTTCCCGGCCGCTTTCGCGTCTGCGCGGAACGCCGCGCTTCGTCATTCCCCGAATCAGCGATCCGGCCCGTCTGCATCATCCGCGGGTGCAGCCGGCCCGCACATGCGTGCCGACACGCGATGGTCATGAACGGCGCCTATGACTGGGCATAACGATTATTCATTTCATCGATTGGCGGCATTCGCGTACGCTGGCTGTCGTTCAACCGGGGCAGGCTGTCCGGCGCGTCCGGCACGCGTCAGGTTCATCTCGATATACTCGTCGAAACCGTGCGGCGCCTCGTGATGTCGAGGCACGGTCGACCGGCCCGCGTCGGCCGGAACAGGCACGGCCCACCCGTCGCGGCAGCGTTCCGCGACGACGATTCACGATAGGAGCAGGTCACATGACAGTCGTTTCTTCGCGCCTTGCCGGCAAGTGCGCATACATCACGGGCGCCGCGGGCGGCCTCGGCCGCGCGATCGCGCGCCGGATGGTCGAGCAGGGCGCGCGCGTGTTCGTGACCGACATCGCCGACGCGGCGGTGCTCGACGCGTTCGCGCAGGAACTCAACGCGGGCCATGCGACGCCGGTCGCGTTCGCCGCGACGCAGGACGTACGCGACGAAGCGCGCTGGCAGGCGCTGCTCGCGCAGGCGGTCGATGCGATGGGCGGGCTGTCGGTGCTCGTCAACAACGCGGGCGTCGGCTCGATCGGCTCGCCCGCGCAGATCGAGCTGGACGAATGGCGGCGCGTGATGGCGATCAACGTCGAGAGCATCGTGCTCGGCTGCAAGCATGCGCTGTCGTATCTGGCCGAGAGCCATCCCGCGTCGATCATCAACATCTCGTCGGTCGCCGCGTTCAAGGTCGAGCCGGATTTCACCGCGTACAACGCGTCGAAGGCGGCGGTCGCGTCGCTGACGAAGTCGGTCGCGATCGACTGCGCGCGCCGCGAGATCGACGTGCGCTGCAACTCGATTCACCCGGCGTTCATCCGCACGGGGATCGTCGAGCCGCTGTTCCAGTCGCTCGGCGAACGCGACGCGACGCGCAAGCTCGCGCGCGGCATTCCGCTGCGCCGGCTCGGCGAGCCGGACGACGTCGCGCACGCGGCCGTCTATCTCGCGTCCGACGAGAGCCGCTTCGTGACGGCCGCCGAACTCGTGATCGACGGCGGCATGTGCGCGGTCTGACGCGCATCCCGAACTACAACGACCGGAGGAGAACATCGTGTCCACACCCGTGAACCGCCAACTGTTGCTGAAGACGCGCCCGGAAGGGCGGGTCGGCCGCGAACATTTTTCGCTCGTCGAGACGCCGGTGCCGGCGCTCGCCGACGGCGAGGTGCTCGTGCGCGTGCTGTATCTGTCGATGGACCCGACCAACCGCGTGTGGATGAGCGACGTGCCGCAGTACCTGCCGCCCGTCGCGATCGGCGAGGTGATGCGCGCACTCGGTATCGGCCGCGTGGTCGCGTCGCGCAACGCGGGGTTCGCGGAAGGCGATCTCGTGCAGGGGCTCGTCGGCTGGCAGGACTACGCGGTCGTGCCGGCCGAGCAGGCCGCGCAGCTCGTGAAGCTGCCCGCGGCGTCGGGCCTGCCGCTGCCGACGCTGCTCGGCGCGTGCGGGATGAGCGGACTGACCGCGTATTACGGGCTGACCGATATCGCGCCGGTGCAGCCGGGCGAGACGCTCGTGGTATCGGCGGCGGCCGGCTCGGTCGGCTCGATTGCCGGGCAGATCGGCAAGATCCACGGCGCACGCGTGGTCGGCATCGCGGGCGGCGCGGACAAGTGCCGCTACCTGACCGAGACGCTGGGCTTCGACGCGGCCGTCGACTACAAGGCCGATGATTTCCGTCAGCAACTGAAGGCGGCGACGCCGGACGGCGTGCACGTGAACTTCGAAAACGTTGGCGGCGAGGTGATGCGCGCGGTGCTGTCGCGGATGGTGATCGGCGGGCGCGTCGCGCTGTGCGGCGTGATCTCGAACTACAACAGCGGGCGCGCGGCGGACGACGTCGGCGTGCTGATCTCGAAGCGGCTGACGATGCGCGGCTTCCTGATCCTCGACTATCGCAAGAGCCGCGAAGCCGTGCAGACGCTCGCGGGCTGGCTGCGCGACGGCCGGCTCAAGGCCGAGGAGACGGTTGCGGACGGTCTCGAGAATGCGCCCGACGTGCTGAATCGCCTGTTCGACGGCGACCATCGCGGCAAGCTCGTGCTGCGCGTCGATCCCGGCGCGTGACCGGCCCGCCGCGCAGCGTGCGATGCCGTTCGTACGTTGCCGCGAGCGGGTGCCGAACGCGGTGCGTTCGAACAATCGGGCTTTAGTTTCGGACTAGTCCCATATCTTGTCCGGACGTCTCTCCCTAAAGTGATTGCCAGCAGACAGGCGGCGTGACCGACGCGTCACGCCGCCTTTTTTTCTGGTCACGGCAGAGGAGAGGGAACATGCGAAACGACGCGAAGCGGGCGGCATCGGTGGCGATGCGCAATCGAACGGTGCGGTGCGCCGGTGCCGTGCGGCAGATCGCAATCGGGCTTGGCGTGGCGTTCGCGATGTCGAATGCGGTGGCGGCCGGGCATGCCGCGTCGGACGGCATCGTACGGTTCACGGGGGTGCTAGTCGATCTCTACGACGTGACGCTCGACGCGTGCACGGGCGAGGCGGTCGAGGGACGAGCGGTGGCGAGCGGCGGAGCGGCGGCAACGCTGCGATTCGATGCCCATGGCCGGCGTTTGCCGGGCGCCAAGGTGGCGCTGGTCGGGCCCGACGGCGCGCCGTTCTCGCCCGATGTCGCTTCGCGTGTGCGTGCAACGTGGCGCGATGCGCACGGCGATCGAAGCGTGCCGCTGGTATCGGGCCGCACGTATCGCGTCGGTCCGTATGGCGGCGTGTTGTCGCTGGCGGCGGATGAAGCAACGGGCGCCGAGGCGCCCGTCGTGATCCGCATTCGCCATCCGTGACGGCGCGTGCCGGCAGGTGCGTGGCACGCGGCCACGCGATGCGTCATTCGCCCTGTTCGGCGCGTGCGTAGATGTCCCAGCTCGCCATGAACAGCGCGGCGACGAGCGGCCCGATCACGAAGCCGTTGATGCCGAACAGCGCCATCCCGCCGAGCGTCGAGATCAGGACGACCCAGTCGGGCATCTTCGTGTCCTTGCCGACGAGGATCGGGCGCAGCAGGTTGTCGACGAGGCCGATCACGCCCACGCAGAATGCGACGAGGATCACGCACTTCCAGACCGCGCCGATCATCAGGAAGTAGAGCGCGGCCGGCACCCAGACGAGGCTCGCGCCGATCGCGGGCAGCAGCGACAGGAACGCCATCAGCGCGCCCCACAGCACCACGCCCTCGATCCCGAGGATCCAGAAGATCAGGCCGCCGAGCGCGCCCTGCACGAGCGCGACCGCGATGTTGCCCTTCACAGTTGCGCGCACGACGGTCGTGAACTTCGCGAGCAGCAGGTTCTTGTGCTCCTCGTCGAGCGGCAGCGCGCGGCGCACGCGGCGGCCGATCTCGCCGCCGTCGCGCAGCAGGAAGAACACCATGTACAGCATCACGCCGAAGCTCACGACGAACTGGAACGTGTTCTGGCCGATGCTGAGCGCCTGGGTGGCCGCGAACTGGCTGATTTGCGCGGCGCCGTCGGTCAGCTTCTTCTGGATGCCCGGGATGTTGGTCAGCCCGTATTTCTGCAGCAGGTTCTGGATCGACGTCGGCAGTGCGTGAATGATGTCGTGGAAATACTGCGAATAGTTCGGCTGGGCGTCCTTGAGCTCCTGGTACACGTACGCGATTTCCTGCACGAGCGTCGCGGCGACGAACACGAGCGGCAGGATCACGATCAGGACGATCAGCGATAGCGTCACGAGCGCGGCCAGGTTGCGCCGCTTGCCGAAGCGTGCGGCGAGCCAGCGCTGCACGGGCTGGAACAGGATCGCGAGAATGGTGCCCCAGAACACGGCTCCGGAAAACGGCGCGAGGATCCAGCAGAGTCCGGCGGTGACCGCGGCCAGCAGGAAATAGAAGAATTTTTGGTGGTCGTGTCCGCTTTCCATGGATGACGTTCGCGCAGATTGATGCGTGGTTTGATTGAATCTCGTTGCCCCGCGCGCGATCGGTTCTCGATCGTCACGGGTTCGCGGCGAAATGCGACGCAGGGCGGCCCGAAGCGGAGTATGCCCGCAAAGGCGCCGCCATCATAGCCGCTGCGCGCGGCCCATGCGAAAACGCCGCGGCCGGGGCCGCGGCGCTGCCGGGAAGCAAACGCGGCGCGATGCCGCGTGCTGCATCGTCAGATGTTGAGCTTCGTGACCTTGGTGCCGTTCACCGACAGGTCGCCCATCAGGCCCGCGTTGGTCAGGATCAGCACCTCGACCGGAGCGGTGGCGGTGTTGGAGTCGACCGCGCCGTTCGCGCCGACCTTCACGACCGCGACCGACGCATCGGCGCCCGCGGCCCAGCCTTCGGACTTGCGGAACGAGTCGAGCGCATCCTGCGTCATGAACAGGAACACGATCGCCTTCGACTGCGCGCCGGCCTGCAGGCCGACCGACAGCGACGACGTGTTGTAGTAGCCGACCGTGCTGCCGCCGACGCGCAGCGCGCCGTTGCCGGACTGGCCGCCGACGATGAAGCCGGCCTGCAGCACGCTCGGGAACACGAGTACGCCGCGCGATTTCGCGACGAGTTCACGCGAACCCGGCACCGTCGAATAGAGGCGCGACAGCGTCGCGTTGACGCTGGCGTCGATCGACTGGCGCTTCGACGCGCTGGCCGCGGCGCCTTCCGGTTTGTCCGGGGTGGTCGTGCAACCGGCGAGCGCGAGGCTGCCGAGCAGGACGGCGGCGGCGGCTTTCATGGCAAAGGTCTTCTGCATGGCGTTTCTCCTTCGTTTGTCTGATTGAGGACGGACGGGGCGGGCGCGTGGCGGCCGGCTCCGCTCAACGGCGGGCAAGGAGCAGGCCCGCAACGAACGCGAGGCCGGCGACGACGCCGGCGGTTTGCCACGGGTTGTCTTGCACGACCTGCGACACGCGTTCGGCCGAATCGCGCAGCCGGGCGGCCGCGCTGCCCGACGCATGGTCGAGTGCGCCGCGCGCTTCATCCAGCTTGGATTGCACGCGCTTGCGCAGCGCGGCGATATCGCCGTCGCCGTCGCCGTCGTTTTTCAGCAGATCTTCCAGTTCGTCGACCAGCCCGCGCAGATCGTCGGTGACGTCGTCATGCAGGTCGCGGGCGGCCGAGCGCGTCGTGCGTCCCACGCGCCGGCCCGTGCGACGAATGTCGGACAGGCCGCGGTCCAGCTTGTGTTCGATCGAGTCGGTGAGCGCCATGGTGTTTATCCTCCTTCGATTCAAGGCAAATTTGAAGATAAGACGAATCCCAGCAACCTGTGTGATTCACTTGGCCCGATTTTGTTTCGAGACAAATTTTCAATTCGTCGGCAGGATTGCCGCGAAGCCCCGCCGCATGGGGCTGCGCGGCGATTGAAAAAAATTCGCATTCCGGGCGAAGCGGCGTATCGGGCTGCGGTACGCGGTGAAGGCCCGGTAAATATCGCGTCACCCGGGCCGCCAGGTAAATAGTGCCGTTGCAGGCCTTGTGCTGATGCAAATGCACTAATCAACCGTGGGTCGAGCAGCATGGTTCGTGCCCGGGGCGGCTGACGTGCCGCCATCGCCAAGCGCGACGTCGATCACGACGGGATCGTGATCCGATGACCGGTACGCGTCGGGTGCGTAATAAATCGACCGTTGCGCGGCCGTTTTGTAATCAGGCAACGGTTGCAGGGCGACCGGCTCGTCGGCGTTGATGTGCCAGACGTGTACGGCCCTCACGCGCGCGGCGAGCGCCGGCGTGGCCAGCGCGTGGTCGAGGCTGCCCGCTTCGCCGCGAAATACGTAGCTGTACGCAGCATCGCCGACGAAGCGGGCCACCAGGTTCGCGTAGCCGCGCGACTCGAGCGCGCGCACCGGGTCTTCCTTCGCGTAGCTGTTCAGGTCGCCGATCAGCAGGACGCCGTCGGCCGTGGCGCCGGTCGGCGACGCGGCGAGCCAGTCGGCGATGCGCGCGGCGGCCCGCGTGCGCGCCGCATTCCAGCAGCCCTGGCCGTCCGACTGGTCGCGATCGGCGCCGGTCGCGTTCGGGCAGTTCTTCGATTTCAGGTGATTGACCGCGACCGTGAAGGCGCGCGTGCTGCCGGTGCGCCGGAATGTCTGCGCGAGCGGCGGGCGGTGCCGGCCGCCGAGTGAGACGGTCGCGGCGCGCCCGGCCGGCTCGACCGTGCGGCTGTCGTACAGTAGCGCGACTGCGATCGCATCGCGGCCGAGACGCGCGGTGTCGGGCTCGACCGCACGCCAGCCGTCGCCCAGTTGCGCGGCGAGACGGCGTACGGCGCTTGTTTCACCGTGGCCGTTGTTCGCGATTTCCATTAGCCCGATCACGTCGGCACGCAGCGCGCGCAACGCCGCGACGATCTTCGCCTCCTGTCGCGCGAACGCGGCGGGCGTTTTCGCACCGCGGTTGGCCGGGGCATCGAAACCGCCGCCACGTCCGTCGCCGTTGAAATAGTTGAATACGTTGAACGACACGATGCGCACGTCGGCATCGGGGTGCCGGGGCGGCGCGTCGGTGCGCGGGTTCGGGGCGGCATCGAACACCGGCGCCGCGCCGGCGACCGGTTGCAGCCGCCACGCGCCGTAGCGCAGTTCGAGCACGCCTTCGACGCCGCGTACCGTGTAGCCCGCGCGCAGCGTGTTGGCGGCGCTCAGCGCGGGCAGCGGATAGCGTACGGTCGCGGGATCGCGGCGGGTCGAGCCGTCGTCGAGCACGATGCGGTTGCGTGCGTTGGCGGTCGCGATCGCGGCGGCCTCGGCCGGCGGAGCGACGTGGGTCGGGACGCGCAGCCGGCCGTGGCTGAGGACGACGCTGCCGTAGCGGCCGAGTTCGTGGGTATCGCTGACCGTCAGCGTTTGCGGCAGGCGCACCCGCATGCCTTCGAGCGCGGCCAGCACCGCCGGGGTGGCGACGGGCAGCGTGAGCGTGGCAGGCGTGACCTGTTGCCCGCGGGCGCAGACGGTCACGCCGCCCGACAGCGTGAATTGCGTCCGGCCGTAGCGCTCGTCGACGCGGCCCGTGAGATGCACGCGATCGCCGGCCTGCGCGCGCGCGCCCGGCGCGTACACGAACACGCCTTCGGGGACGCCCGGCCGGTGCCGTCGCTGCGCGTCGGCCTGCTGGACGAAGAAGCCGCCGAGGCCGTCGGCGCCGTCGAACGCCGCGGTGACGACCGCTTCGATCGAGGG
>NZ_JAAGPH010000124.1:0-238 GCF_017104705.1 Burkholderia sp. Se-20373
GAAAAAAAAAAAAACCAAATCATCTCAGTAACTACTCTTCAAAGGTAAATACTTCCCCAACTAAAATACCTATCCACAAAACATATTACCGCACTACAAGTTCAACTCACACTAACCACTCCTTGTCTCTATTGCTGTCATCACATCATTGATTAATGCTCAAAGATATTCCAATGCTCCGCATGTCAGACGTTCTCACCTGTACTACAGCTCGTAGGCACTGCACTACAACTCACGC
>NZ_JAAGPH010000125.1:0-23910 GCF_017104705.1 Burkholderia sp. Se-20373
AGGTGCCGACGCGCGCCAGTCTCGTCTGTACACGCTTCCCGCAACACGCTTTCGCTTCTTCAGCGTAACTAATCAACCCGGCAACGGAACGCACATGAAGACCTACCTCGAACCCGTCCCGCGCAAGCGCCGCGTCAATGCGCTCGCCACGCTGCTGCTGTCGCTCGCCGCCACGCCCGCGTTCGCGCAAGCGTCGTCACCGGCCGCGGCCGACCCAGCGGCCGGCGCCGGCGACGCCGCCGCTCCCGCACAACAGGCCGCCGATGCCGCCGCGCCCGCCCCTACCGACTTCTGGGAGCGCGCGAACCTGCTCGGCAACATGGGCGGCCTGCGCGACGTGCTCGGCGAGCACGGCATCACGCTGAGCCTGCAGGAAACCAGCGAGTACCTGTACAACACGTCGGGCGGCACGCATCGCGGCGGCGCGTACCAGGGGCTCACGCAATTCGGTTTCAACGTCGACACGGGCAAGGCGGTCGGCCTGCCGGGCGGCACGTTCAACGTGTCGGCGCTGCAGATTCACGGCACCAACCTCACGCAGCGCTATCTGCAGACGCTGCAGACCGCGACCGGCATCGAGGCGAATTCGACCACGCGCCTGTGGGAACTCTGGTACCAGCAGTCGCTGCTCGACGGCAAGGTCGACGTGAAGGTCGGCCAGCAGAGCGTCGACCAGGAATTCATGGTGAGCCAGAACGCGGCGACGTTCATGAACGCCACGTTCGGCTGGCCCGTGCTGCCGTCGACCGACCTGCCGGCCGGCGGCCCCGCCTATCCGCTGTCGTCGCTCGGCGTGCGGCTGCGCGTGAAGCCGTCCGATGCGTGGACCGCGATGGTCGGCGTGTTCGACGGCAACCCGGCCGGCCGCAGCGACGGCGATGCGCAGGTGCTGAACGCGCACGGCACCAACTTCAACCTGCGCAGCGGCGCGTTCGTGATCGGCGAAGTGCAGTACGCGCTGAACGCGCCGCCCGCCGACCCGAAGTCGCCGCAACCGGCCGGCCTGCCGGGCACGTACAAACTCGGCTTCTGGTATCAGTCGCAACATGCGAACGACCCGCGCTACGGCACCGACGGCCTGTCGCTCGCGGATCCCGCCAGCAACGGCATTGCCGCTACCCATCGCGGCAACTACGGGTTCTACGCGGTCGCGGACCAGATGGTGTGGCGGCCGTCGGCAGACAGCCCGCGCTCGGTCAACGTGTTCGCGCGCGTGATGGGCGCACCGGGCGATCGCAACATCGTCGATTTCGCGGCCAACGCAGGCGTGACGCTGAAAGCGCCGTTCAAGGGACGCGACAACGACGTCGCGGGCATCGCGGTCGGCTACGCGAAGATCGGCTCGCACGCACGCGGCCTCGACGGCGACACCGGCGTCTATACGACGCCCGGCTATCCGGTGCGCCGCGCGGAGACGGTCGTCGAAGCGACGTACCAGTACCAGGTCGCGCCGTGGTGGCAGCTGCAGGCCGACCTGCAGCATTTCTTTCGTCCGGGCGGCGGCATCCCGAACCCGAACGCGGCCGGTGCGCGCATCGGCGACGAAACGGTGGTCGGCGTGCGCACGACGATCACGTTCTAAAGCAGGCCCGAAACAAACACGGGCCGGACGGCCGCTTGCGCGACAGTCCGGCTCGTGCGTTTTCTTACGGTGCCAGCGCGCGGCCCGCGCCGCGCGTCACTCGCCGTACAGCCCGAGCAGTTTCAGCGTGACGCCGTTGGTCCAGCCGAAACCGTCCTGCAGCGGATATTCACCGCCCCCGCCGCCGCCCGTGCCGGCGCCTTCGACCACGTACTTCTCGACGAGCTTGCCTTCGGTCGCATACACATGCTTCACGTCGGACAGGAAGCGCGTGCCGATGTCCTTCGCAAGCGCCGGTTCGCCATAGCGCCGCAGCCCGTCGATCGCGATCCACTGCAACGGCGCCCAGCCGTTCGGCGCATCCCACTGCTGCCCGGTGTTCTCGGTGGTCGTCGCGAGGCCGCCCGGCTGCAGCAGCGTCTTGCGCACCTCGCGTGCGGTCGCCTTCGCGCGCTCGGGCCACGCCACGCCCGCGAACAACGGATACAGCGCGGCGGCCGTCACCGCGTCGCGCGGCTTGCGCTGCTGCCAGTCGTAGTCGCCGTAGTAACCGCGGCGGTTCCACAGATAGCGGTTGATCGCGGCCGCCCGCCGCGCCGCGCGCGCGGAAAAATCGGTCACGCACGCCACGTCGCGCGTGATCGCGCAGCCCTTCACGATCGTCGTCTCGAGATGGAACATCAGGCTGTTCAGGTCGACCGGCACGATCGACGTCGTGCGGATCGTCGCGAGCGTCTTGCCGTCGCCGAACCAGCGCGAGCTGTAGTCCCAGCCGCTTTCGGCGCCCGCGCGCAGGTCGCGGTAGACCTCGTTCGCCGGACGCCCCGGCACCGACTTCGCGGTCGTCACGTCCTCGAGATACGACTCGTCGCGCGGCGTATCGCTCGCGTCCCAGTAGCGGTTCAGCACCGCGCCGTCGGGCATCGCGACGACATTGCGCGTGGCCTGCCCGCGCGGCGTCGTGGCTTCGCCCTGCATCCAGTACGCATGCTCCTTGCGCAGTGCCGGCAGGTACTTCTGGTAAACCTTGTCGCCTTCGGCCTGCGCGGCGAGCGTGACCATGTACGCGAAGAACGGCGGCTGCGAGCGGCTCGCGTAGTACGTGCGGTTGCCGTTCGGGATGTGCCCGATCGTGTCGATCAGATGGGCGAAGTTGTCGAGCATGTTGTCGACGAGATCCTCGCGCCCCGACACCTGCAGCCCGAGCATCGTGAAATAGGTGTCCCAGTAGTAGCCTTCGCGGAAGCGGCCGCCGGGCACGACATACGGCTTCGGCAGCGGGATCAGCGAGCTGTACGGCGGCACCGTCGTGCTCGTGCGCGTGAGCTGCGGCCACAGCCAGTCGATGTGCTGGCGCAGCGTCTGGTTCGGCGGCGGCGTCACGCCGCCTTCCGGGGGCGGCGTGAAATGCTGGGCGACGAACGCCTTCAGCGAGAAGCCCGGCTGCGATTTCTGTTGCTGATACAACTGCACGATCGTCGCGGGATCGCTATCGGGCGTCGCGTCGACGAAGGTCTTCTGGTCGGGATAGATCTGCGCGGTCTGCACCGCGACGAACAGGTCGCCGTAGAGCTGGCTCGGCGGCGGCAGCAGCGCGCCCGAGGCGGGGACGGCAATCGCGGCCGTCGCCGGCGGTGCCGGCTGGGCAGCCGCCTGCGCGGCGGCCTGGTTCGCGTTGTCGGCCTGGGCGGCGCAGCCGGCAACGGCGAGATACGCGACGGCCAGTGCAGCGGCCCAGCGAAGACGCGGCGCGGGTGGCGCGAGAGGTGGTGAGAGACGGGCCGAGAAGCGGCTTGAGAAGCGGCCCGACAAGCGCGATGCGATCGATGCGGCACGACGTGACGTCATGACGTGTCCCCTCCTTTCGATGGTGAGTGGGTCGGCACGAGGTCTCGTTCGCGCGCGCGCTCGTCTCGATGGCCCTCGATCGATGCGCGTCGTTTTGTGATGCGAGTGGATCCGACTGTCGCACGAAACGTGCAGATCAAGCAAGTTTCGATTCGTGCAACTCGTGCAGATACAGATAACCGGACATGGCCCGCCACGCATACGCGTCGAGCGCATCCGCATCGGTCTCGCCGAATGCGCCCGCTGCATCGACACGCCCTTTCACGATCGCGAGCAAATCGTGCTCGAAGAAGTGGGGCGCGGCGCATCGCTCGGCCCGAGCGCACGCAGCAGCGTCATGCAGTCGTTCTTTCCATGCCGCCGCCAACCAGGACGACTGTTGCAACATGCGGAACAACTGTTGTCGTACGTGACTCAACGGTCACATTGTGGGCATAATGGCGTCTTTACCGCGCGCCCAGCCCATGTCGCCCGTCTTTCTAGCACCGCTCATCGTTGCCTGTGCGTTGTTCATGGAAAGCGTCGACGCGAACATCATCGTCACCGCCCTCCCCGCGATGGCGAGGGACTTCGGGCACAGCCCCGTCACGTTGAACATTGCGATCACGGCCTACGTGGTCGGGCTCGGCGTGTTCATTCCGATCTGCGGCTGGCTGGCCGACCGCTTCAGCGCACGCTCCGTGTTCCGCACCGCGATCGGCATCTTCGTCGTCGGCTCGCTGCTGTGCGCGGCCTCCAATTCCCTCGGCGTGCTCACGTTCGCGCGCTTCATCCAGGGCGTGGGCGGCGCGATGATGGTGCCCGTCGGCCGCATCATCATCTTCCGCGCCGTGCCGCGCTCGGATCTCGTGCGCGCGATGAACTACCTCGCGATTCCCGCGCTGTTCGGGCCCACGGTCGGGCCGCTCGTCGGCGGCTTCATCACGACCTACCTGCACTGGCGGATGATCTTCTTCATCAACGTGCCGATCGGCATCTACGGGATCTACCTCGCCAGCAAGCACATCGCGAACACGCGCGAGCCCGATCCGGGCCCGCTCGACTGGTTCGGCTTCCTGCTGTCGGCCAGCGGCGCCGCGCTGCTGCTGATGGGCCTGACGCTGATCGACGGCGCGCTCACGTCACGCTCGAACGCGCTCGTCATGTGCGTGGCGGGCACCCTCCTGCTCGCGCTGTACGTACCGTACGCGCGCCGCAAGGAGCGCCCGGTGCTCGACCTCAGCTTCCTCAAGATCCCCACGTATCACGCGAGCGTCGTCGGCGGGTCGCTGTTCCGTATCGGCCTCGGCGCAGTGCCGTTCCTGCTGCCGCTCGCGCTGCAGGAAGGGCTCGGCATGAGCGCGTTCCATTCGGGGCTCATCACGTGCGCGTCCGCGTTCGGCGGCGCGATGAGCCGCTCGACGGCCACCCATACGCTGCGCCGCTTCGGCTTCCGTACGGTGCTGATCTACAACGCGGCCTTCGCGGGGCTCGCGATCGCCGCGTACGGCGTGTTCCATCCCGGCATGGCGACCTGGGCAATCTGGCTGATCGTGCTCGTCGGCGGCATCTTCCCCGCGCTGCAGTTCACGAGCCTGAACTCGATGATCTACGCGGACATCTCGCCGCGCGACGCGGGCCGCGCGACGAGCCTCGGCAGCGTCGTGCAGCAGATGTCGCTCGGCCTCGGCGTGACGGTCGCCGGCCTCGTGCTGCACATTTCGCACTGGCTGCAGGGCCATCAGAAGATGATGTGGTCGGATTTCTGGCCCGCGTTTCTCGTGGTCGGGCTGTGCTCGTTCGCGTCGATTCCGATCACGCGGCGGCTGCCGCCCGGCGCCGGCGACGAAGTCGCGCGCGGCAAGCGGCAATAGCGATCAGGCAGACGAGCGGGAAATCACGAGACGGGGCGGAACGGGTAGAAGGAAAAACCGCCCGCGAAGCAAACCGGAAAATACAAAAAAATCAGCGGACATCCACACGGGGCCGGTGCACAGCCGCATGGATGTCCGCTCAGGGCTCCGGGTCTCCCGATGGGGGTTGAGAATCCCGGATTCACTTCCTGCGTGCCATTGACATATGTGCGTCGGAAGCAAAATCGTTGCGCGTATTTATCGTCGCGCCATGAACTGCACTATAGGGAAACTTGCGCAACGCATCTGTCAACCATTGTCAGACGCGGTGCATCGGCACGTCGCACACGCGCGCCGCTTTCGCGCTAAAGTGGTTCCCGACCATCACTCCCCGCCGCCCTTCCGATGCTTACGCTCTCGACCGCCGCCGCCCGTGCGCTGCATCTCGCCGCGCAAGGGCTGCTGACGCCGCCCCGCCGCAAGGCAACCAAATCCGACGTGCTCGACACGATCCGCCGGATGGCGCAGTTGCAGATCGACACCATTCATGTCGTCGCGCGCAGCCCGTATCTCGTGCTGTTCAGCCGTCTCGGCGATTTCGCGCCGCAGTGGCTCGACGAACATCTCGCCGAGGCGCGCCTGTTCGAATACTGGTCGCACGAAGCGTGCTTCCTGCCGGTCGAGCAGTTCGGCCTGATGCGCTACAAGATGCTCGATCCGTCGGGAATGGGCTGGAAATACGCGGCCGAATGGCATGAGCAGAATCGTCCCGAGATCGAGCGGCTGCTCGCGCGGATTCGCGCCGAGGGCCCGGTACGATCGGCCGATTTTGCTCGCGAGGATGGCGTGAAAGGCAACGGCTGGTGGGATCGCAAGCCCGAGAAGCGGCACCTGGAAGTGCTGTTCACGACGGGCGACCTGATGGTGTCGGAACGCCGCAATTTCCAGCGCGTGTACGACGTGCGCGAGCGCGTGCTGCCCGACTGGGACGACACGCGCGACCTGCCGCCGCGCAGCGCCGTGCTGCCCGCGCTGCTGGACTACACGTGCCGGGCGCTCGGCGTCGTGCGCGCGGACTGGGTGGCCGACTACTATCGGCTGCCGCGCCGCTCCTACCGCGCGGAACTCGAGCAGCTCGCGGACGCGGGCGACCTGATCCCGGTGGCGATCGACGACTGGAAGGAGCCGGCCTACGTGCATCGCTCGCTCGAAGCGTTGCTGCCGGCCGCGGAGGCCGACACGCTGCGCTCGACGGTCACGACGCTGCTGTCGCCGTTCGATCCGGTGGTATGGGACCGCCGGCGTGCGTCGACGCTGTTCGGGTTCGACTACACGATCGAATGCTATACGCCCGGGCACAAGCGGCGTTACGGCTATTTCTGCCTGCCGGTGCTGCATCGCGGGCGGCTGGTTGGGCGCATCGACGCGAAGGCGCATCGCACGCTCGGCACGTTCGAACTGAAGGCCGTGCATGTCGAGCCTGGCGTGCGGTTCGGCACGGGGCTCGCAGCCGATGTCGCGAAGGCGGTGAAGAAGCTCGCGGCGTGGCACGGCACGCCGGAAGTCACGGTCGGGCAGCAGGCCCCGCCGGCGCTGGTGAAGGCGCTGGCCGGCGCGTAGACGTCCACGCAGCCGGCCGGCACGGCGGCGTGCGCCGCCGGCCGTCAATCAGTCGCGCAGCTTGCGGAAACGCGGCGTGCCGTCTTCGAGGTTCCCGTTGAACATCGCTTCCGGCCGTACCCACAGCCCGCGCGCATGCGGCCACAGGTGTTCGTACACGACCACCGATTCCTCGGTTTCGGAATGGCGGGCAACGCCGATGTAGCGGTACAGCCCACCCTTGTAATGGCGATGCGTCGCGAGCTGTTCGGCTTCCTGTTCGGTCATGATGGGCTTCTCTTCGGCAAAAACGGAAAGCGCGTATTGTATGCGCTGCGCCGCGCGTCAGCGTTTCGCGTAGATGTCCGGGCGGCGGATCTCCATCACGCGCTCGGGATTCGCGCACAGCTCGAAGCCGACCGGCCGGTACAGCGCGTGCGCATCGGACGTCACGAGCATGATGCGGCGCAGCCCCTGCACCACCTCCTGTGCAAACACGTGGTCGATCAGCGCGCGGCCGTAGCCGTTGCCGCGCTCGGCCGGCAGCACGAACACATCGCACAGGTAGGCAAACGTCGCGTGATCGGTGACGAGCCGCGCGAACCCGACGAGCCGGTCGCCCACGTAGGCGCCGAAGCACAGCGAGCCCTCGATCGCCCGCTCGACCACCTCGCGCGGAATGCCCTGCGACCAGTACGCGTCGCGATGCAGGAAGTCGAAGATCGCGTCGACGTCGAGTTCGCGCTTGTCGGTGGAAAATCTCAGCGTGGCGGGGGTGGCAGGGGTGGCAGCGGGCACGTCGGTCTCCGGTTGGGTGGTGGAAGACGAGACGCTGACGATACCGCGCGGCGCGGCGGGCTACAAGCGGCGCCGATCATTCGGAAGAAGCGAAGAAGCCGCTCGACGATCCCGCGTCGCCGCAGGCGTAACCGACCATGCGTTGACGGGCCTCGATTCGGTGACAATATCCCCTCTGCCCAAGGAACCCGCCACGCCGCCTCATGCCCTATCGCCTCATCGCATTCGACTTCGACGGCACGCTCGCCGATTCGCTCGACAGCTTTCTCGCCGCGCTGTCGGAAGCGTCGCGCCTGCACGGTTTTCGCGACGCCACGCCCGAGCTGCGCCCGGCGCTGCGCGGCATGTCGGCGCGCGACATCATTCGCGCGCTCGACGTGCCGATGTGGAAAGTGCCGCGCGTGACGATCGACATGCGCCGCCTGATGCAGCCGCGTGTCGCGCAAGTGGCGCTGTTCCCCGGCGTTACCGAAACGTTCGACGCGCTCGCCGCGCGCGGCATCCGCATCGCGATCGCCACGTCGAATACCGAGGCGATCGTACGCGACCGGCTCGGCCCGCACGCCAGCAGCCGCGTCGAGCACTTCGCATGCGGCATTCCTCTATTCGGCAAGGCACGTCGCCTGCGCGCGCTCGTTCATGAGGCCGGCGTGCGCAGCGACGAAGTGCTGTACGTCGGCGATGAAATCCGCGACGCCGACGCGGCACGACGCGCACGCATCGCATTCCAGGGTGTCGCGTGGGGCTACACCGCACCGGACGCGTTGCAGGCACATTGCGCGACACCGTTGCTGCCGCGTCTCGACGCATTGCTCGATCGCGTGTGACGCATGCGCGCGCTTCGCGCGTCCGGTTCGCCCCATCGCGCGGTGCGCACGTCATCGCACGACACAGCCGCACGACGATGAAAAGCGGATGACACCCACGTGCATCCTGCACGCGTCATGCGCGCAAAAATTGCCGCCGCCGCGCGTGCAACAGGTACGCACTACCTGTGGGCGTGCTGGCTCATCGATTCGTCTTACCAACCGTTACACAAACCACAGCGCGGTTGCACCTGCTACCGGATCGCTCTCCTAGAATCAGTTGGGCCGGGAAACACTTCGACCGGCGCCGCGGCAGAGCGGCGGTCGAATCCGGCCCGGGCGCGCCCGGTCTCTCGCACAGCAACGGATCCCGTGATCCGTTTTTCAACCAGAGCCCCGATCGAAAGGAGGTCACATGAACCGCTTTCCCCAACTCTCGCGCCTTGCTTTGTCTGCCGCTGGCCTGCTGCTCGTCGCCGTGACGGCGACCGCGCAAACCGCGCAACCGGCACCGGCCGCACCGAACGCACCGGCCGCCGCCGCGACGCGGATCCACGAAGCCGACCAGGCCTTCATCACCGACGGCACGAAGACCGTGTCGACGCAGCACGACGCGGCACGCATCGCCGATTCGCGCACGTCGGACAGCCAGGTCAAGGCGTTCGCGCAACGCGTGTCGACCGACGATGAAAAGATCATCCAGGCGATGCGCGCGGCCAGCCCGCGCGGCGTCGACGTGCCGGCCAACGACCCCGACACGGCCGTGCTGGGCAGCATCAAGAACCTGCGCGGCGCCGAGTTCGACAAGGCGTATATCGAACAGGTCGCGCTCGCCGGCCAGCAGAAGGCCATCTCGGCATTCCAGGCCGAAATCGCGTCGGGCCGTGACACGAAGCTGAAGGAAGTCGCACGCCAATCGCTGCCGATCCTGCAGAAGCACTACGCCGACGCGCAGAAGCTCGCGGAACGCCACCACCTCGCATCGGCGCAGTAACGCGCCGCAGCGTCGCGCATCACGCGCGGCGCACTGCTTCCCCCGTCGTCGCGTCGCCGCTCCCCTTCCGGCGGCGCGACGCACGTCAAACGTCACGCTTCACGCTTCCCTCGTTACGTCGCAAGCTTCGCCAGCAGCCGCGCACGCACCTCCGGCCATTCGTCGTCGATGATGCTGAAGCGCACCGAATTGCGCTTGCGGCCATCCGGCATGATCCGTTCGTGCCGCACGATCCCTTCCTGCTTCGCACCGAGCCGCAGGATCGCCGCGCGCGATTTCTCGTTCAGCTCGTCGGTCGTGAACTGCACGCGCACGCAGTGCAGCACGTCGAACGCATAGCCCAGCAGCAACCATTTCGCTTCCGTATTCGCGCGCGTGCGCTGCGCCGATTCGCTCAGCCACGTATGGCCGATCTCGAGCTTGCGGTTCTTGCGATCGATCTTCCAGAAACGCGTGCTGCCGATCACGCGGCCCGATGCGCGATCGACGATCGCAAACGGCATCACGGTGCCGGCCGAACGCCCCTGCAATGCGGTGTCGATATACGCGTCGATCGTCTCGGGGCCCGGCACGACCGTGACCTTCAGGTTCCACAGCTGGCCGTCCGCTGCAGCATCCAGCAGCGCCTGCCGGTCGGATGAATCGAGCGGCCTCAGTTCGACGTGTTCGCCGGTGAGGATCGGTGGTTCGAGGGAAACAGAAGCGTCGGTCATGGAGGATTCCGGAAAGAGACGGCGATGGCGGCGAAGCACCGATCATACGGCCGCGTCAGCCGCGGAGCACGGCCAACCGGCGGCGAATCGCCTTCGCCTCGCCGCGCAACGCGTCGGCAAACGCATCGACGAGCAGGCTCTTCGGCCGGTGCTCGGGCACGATCACGCTGACCCGGTACGGAAACGATCGCGTGAGCGGCCGCACGTGCAGGTCGCGCCCGACGAAATCGAGCGCGGTCAGCGGATTGACGATCGCGGCACCGAGCCCCTGCCGCACGAACGCGCACACCGACACGGCCGACGGTGTTTCGACGACCGAGCGCGGCGCCACGCCGAGCTGCGCGAACGCCTCGTCGATCAGGATGCGGTACGGATCGTTCAGCGACAGGCTCACGAACGGTCGATCCGCGAGATCCGGCAGATCGATCGCGTCCTGCGCGAGCAGCGGATGGCCGTCGGGCAGCACGCACACTTCGTCGACTTCGAGCAGCGGCGTGAGCACGGTGCCGGCCGGCGCGACGTCGCGCTCGGTCAGCCCGAGGTCGTAACGCTGCGCGGTCAGCCACTCTTCGAGCACCGGCGATTCCTGCGTCGCCACCGACACGCTGACGCCCGCGTGCTGCTCGCTGAAACGCCGGCACGCACCCGGCAGGATCGCGTGCGAGAACGCCGGCAGCGCGATCACCGACAGTTGACCGTCACGAAACTCGCGCAGGCGCGCGGCAGTTGCCGCGACACGTTCAAGCCCCACATACGCGAGCCGCACGTCGTCGAACAGCGTGAGCGCGGCCATCGTCGGCCGCAGCCGGCCATGCGCGCGCTCGAACAGCGCGAAGCCGACGACCTGCTCCATGCGCGCAAGCTCGCGGCTGATCGTCGGTTGCGACGTATAGAGCATCTCGGCCGCGCGCGTCGTGCTGCCGGTGACCATCAGCGCGCGAAAGACCTCGATATGGCGGTGCGTGAGCATGATCTTCTATATCAGATATGAATCGAATGTCGATAAACAGGCATTTTACTGGATAGGCAATCAGGTGCATCATTCCCGTTATCCGTTCATTCGACCCGATTCATCCGCCATGTCCCTCGATTCCCGCCAGCTCGCGACGCTCGCGCAGCAATACGGCACCCCGCTGTGGGTGTACGACGCCGACGTCATCCGCGACCGCATCGCCCAACTGCGCCAGTTCGACGTGATCCGCTATGCGCAGAAGGCGAACTCGAACGTCCATATCCTGAAGCTGATGCGCGAGGAAGGCGCGTGCGTCGATGCGGTGTCGCTCGGCGAGATCGAGCGCAGTCTCGCGGCCGGCTTCAGCCCGGCAGGCGAGCCGGAAGGCGTCGTGTTCACGGCCGACCTGATCGACCGCCCGACGCTCGCGGCCGTGCTGAAGCACGGCGTGACCGTGAACGCCGGTTCGCTCGACATGCTCGCGCGCATCGGCGAGCATGCGCCCGGCCACCGCGTGTGGCTGCGCGTCAACCCCGGTTTCGGCCACGGCCACAGCAACAAGACCAACACCGGCGGCCCGCAGAGCAAGCACGGCATCTGGATCGACGACGTGCCGCGTGCGATCGAGATCGTGCGCCGGTACGGGCTGAAGCTCGTCGGGATCCACATGCACATCGGCTCGGGCGTCGACTACGGCCACCTGTCGCAGGTGTGCGATGCGATGGTCGATCTCGTCACGTCGCTCGGCCATGACATCGACGCGATCTCGGCCGGCGGCGGCCTGTCGATCCCGTATCGCGACGGCGAGCCGCGCGTCGACGTCGGTCACTACTTCAGCCAGTGGGACGCCGCGCGCAAGCGGATCGAGCGTCACCTCGGCCATCCGGTGCGCATCGAGATCGAGCCGGGCCGCTTCCTCGTCGCCGAAGCCGGCACGCTCGTCACCG
Organism: Burkholderia sp. Se-20373; assembly: GCF_017104705.1. Classification (NCBI taxonomy): domain Bacteria; kingdom Pseudomonadati; phylum Pseudomonadota; class Betaproteobacteria; order Burkholderiales; family Burkholderiaceae; genus Burkholderia; species Burkholderia sp. Se-20373. The sequence continues at coordinate 12,072 of NZ_JAAGPH010000125.1, forward strand.
AAGTGCAGGCCGTCAACCGCCGGCCGAAGCACGATTTCGTGCTGATCGACGCGGGCTTCAACGACCTGATGCGCCCGTCGATGTACGGCAGCTACCACGCGGTATCGGTGCACACGCACGATGGCGCGCTGCCCGCCGGCCGGCCGCTCGTCGATCTCGCGATTGCGGGGCCGCTGTGCGAATCGGGCGACGTGTTCACGCAGGACGCGGGCGGCGTCGTCACGCACCGCAAGCTGGCGCAGCCGCAGATCGGCGACCTGCTGTTCCTGCACGATGCAGGCGCGTACGGCGCGTCGATGTCATCGAACTACAACAGCCGGCCGCTCGCGCCGGAAGTGCTCGTCGATCGCGGCGCGCCGCGGCTGATCCGCCGCCGGCAGACGATCGGCGAATTGCTCGCGCTCGAAACGTTCGAGTAACGCTTGCGCGCCAGATGATCGAGCGTGAACGGGCGCACCTTCGACAGGTCGCGCCCGTGCATCCGATCAGCCCCACATGTCAGCCCGCGCGCCGCACGGGCGCCATTTTCGAGAAGTATTTCGCGCCCGCCACGCAGCCGACCACCACGACCGTCACCGCGACCATCGACGGCGGCACCGTCTCGTGCAGCAAGCCGGCCGCCAGCAGCAAACCGAAGAACGGCTGCAGCAGCTGCAACTGGCCGACGCCCGCGATCCCGCCGAGCGCGAGCCCGCGATACCAGAACACGAAGCCGATCAGCATGCTGAACAGCGACACGTACGCGAGCCCCCACAGCGCGGCAGCATCGACGCCGTCGAACGACACGGGCCAGGTGAACCACGTGAGCGGCAGCATCAGCGGCAGCGACAGCACGAGCGCCCACGAGATCACCTGCCAGCCGCCCAGCTCGCGCGACAGGCGTGCGCCTTCCGCGTAGCCCAGCCCGCATGCGACGATCGCGGCCAGCATCAGCGCATCGCCGACCACCGACGCCTGGCCGCCGTTGCGCAGCGCAAACGCGGCCACCGCACAGCTGCCGATGATCGAAAAGATCCAGAACGGCAGCCGCGGCCGTTCGCCGCCGCGCCACACGCCGAACAGCGCGGTCGCGAGCGGCAGCAACCCGACGAACACGATCGCGTGCGCCGATGTCACGTGTTTCAACGCAAGCGCCGTCAGCAGCGGAAAGCCGATCACGACCCCGAGCGCGACGATGGCGAGCGACACGGCCTCGGCACGCGTCGGCCGCCGCTGCTTCAGCCCGGCGAGCAGCAGCAGGCCGAGCGCGCCGGCGATCGTCGCGCGCGCAAAGGTGAGGAACAGCGGGTCGAGCCCCTGCACCGCGATACGCGTCGCGGGCAGCGAGCCACTGAAGATGATCACGCCCAGCAGGCCGCTGAGCCATCCGTCGGTCGTCTTTTGCACGGGAAATCCTGAACAGGGAAAGTGGATGACCGATGATCCGCCGCGCGCCAAATGCGCGTAAGCTACAGCCCAATACAATTCGGACAAACTGTACTGGACAACCGGCCGTACAGTTCATTCTTCGCCATGAGCCAGGCCACCCCGCTTCCCGTTCTGCCCACCCCGTCGCGCACGCGCGTGGAAACCGTGATGGATACGTTGCGCGCCCGCATCGCGAGCCGCGCGCTGGTACCCGGCGCGCGCGTGCCGTCGATCCGGATGATGGCGGACGCGCTGGGCGTGTCGAAATCGACCGTCGTCGATGCGTACGAGCGGCTCGCGAGCGAAGGCGTGCTGGTCGCGCGGCGCGGCTCGGGCTTCTATGTGTCGGGGCATGCGCCGCCGCTCGCGCTCGCCGATCTCGGCCCGCAGCTCGATCGCGGGCTCGATCCGCTGTGGCTGTCGCGCCAGTCGCTCGAAGCGGCGCCGACGTCCGTGAAGCCCGGTTGCGGATGGCTGCCGCCGTCGTGGCTGCCCGACGAGAGCCTGCGCCGCGCGCTGCGCGCCGCGTCGCGCGACGAAGCCGACGCGCTGACCGACTACGCGACGCCGCTCGGCCTGCCCGCGATGCGCCAGCAGCTCGCGTGGCGGCTCGCGCAGCACGGCGTCCAGGCCGAACCCACGCAGATCATGCTGACCGACGGCGGCTCGCACGCGCTCGATCTCGTCTGCCGGCTGCTGCTGGAGCCGGGCGACACGGTCGTGCTCGACGATCCGTGCTACTTCAACTTCCAGGCGCTGCTGCGCGCGCACCGTGCGCGGGTCGTCAGCGTCCCGTACACGCCGAACGGCCCCGATCTCGCGCGCTTCGAACAGGTGCTTACCGAGCACCGGCCGCGCCTGTACATCACCAATTCGGCGCTGCACAACCCGACCGGCGCGACACTCTCGGCGCCCGTCGCGCACCGGCTGCTGACGCTCGCGGCCGAGCATGGCCTGCTGATCGTCGAGGACGACATCTTCGCGGATTTCGAGAGCGCGCCCGCCCCGCGCCTCGCGGCCTTCGACGGGCTGTCGCGGGTCGTGTCGATCGGCAGCTTCTCGAAGACGCTGTCGGCCGCGATCCGCTGCGGTTACGTCGCCGCGCGCCCGGAATGGATCGAGGCGCTCGTCGACCTGAAGCTCGCGACGTCGTTCGGCCATGCGCAGATCGGCGCGAACGTCGTCCACCGGCTGCTCGTCGACGGCACGTACCGGCGCCACGTCGACAGCCTGCGCACGCGCCTCGCGGACGCGATGGGCGAAACGCTCCGGCGCGTCACGCGCGCCGGGCTCAGGATATGGACGGAGCCGCGCGGCGGCCTGTTCGTGTGGGCGGCGTTGCCCGACGGGCTCGACGCCGCGCGCGTCGCGCGCCATGCGCTGGACCACGACGTGGTGCTCGCGCCCGGCAACGTGTTCAGCGCGTCGCACAATGCAACGTCGTACCTGCGCTTCAACGTGTCGCGCTGCAAGGGGCCGGCGGTGTTCGATGCGCTGGCGCGGGCGATGGAGGTCGTGAGTGTCGAAGAACGCGGCGGCGTGCCGGTGGACGCGAGCCACCGTATCCAAGCTGGAGCATGATGAAACCCGGTAATCAGGCGGACAACTACGGAATGAATCCGTAATCTGCCTTCGGCATCTGCAGCCAAACAGACCGACCTTCGAGGGAGCATGTCACTCGGATTACCTCGTTTCGCAAATCGTACACGTCCAATAGACGAGCATGTCTCCATCAGTCGATAGTTTTCCTCCTCTTCTGGATAACTATCGAATCAATGAGCGAAAACTTCGATTCACGCGGCGCCACGCTCCAAGAAGACTGCGACGAATGGATCAGGATTCTGTGGTGACATTTCTTGCACGCGCGATAAGCATCGCGATCTGGTTCTGCCTCTCGTTTTCGATGTCATCCACCGCTTGTACCGTTTCCGAAGACATGCTCGACAGCCTCCCGCTCAATTCCGACGCGATCCCTAATGAGGATCGCGTCAAGATTGCGGAAATGGTTATTCGCGCTCGTCAATGGCCGGATGCAGAGATTCGTGGCATCGTCACGGCCGGCGCCTACATCGGGGAAGTCAATCCACAAGCGCTCGCGTTACGACGAGCGGCGAATCTGAAGGAATACCTGATACAACTCGGCGTCAAGAACGAGAACATCTGGTCCGATACCCACATCATCTCGAAACCGTATCCGAAAGACAGCGCCGGTTACGAAGGGTATCTTCAGATCGGACTGACACTGGTGCCGCTTTGCAACGAGGGATGTCGGCGTCTGTGCGGCGACCCGCGCGTCACGCCAACATTGAGAGCACTTCACTGAGGTCGTCCGCAATCAAACGACATCGCAATCAAGTCGCGTCGGCGACGGCGTGACCCGAGCCTCTCACGCCGCCACCGCCGCCTCCCTCACACCTCCCCCGCGTGCGCCCTCGCCCGCACTTGCGCAAACGACGTATCGACGAGCAGGCGCCCCGTATCGAACACCGTTTCCAGCGCGTCTTCCCACTCGCCTTCCAGCATCCGGTCGTCCCACGCGGCAGGCAGCGTCGTCGTCCGATACTCACCGGTGCGGAAACTGCGCAGCAGCGTGAGCCGCCCTTTCTTCGAGCGCTTGCCCTGATCGGTGACCGGATCCTTGCAGACGTCGTGCCACACGCCGCCGCGCCGGATCGCCGAGCACTTCATCGCGAAACGCTGCGTATCGCGGTTCACCTGCTGCAGCAGCCCGCCGCCCATGCCGAACACGACGTTGCCGGCCGCATAACCCGCGTCGTCGAGCGCGGACAGAATCGCTTCGATCGACAGTTCGTCGACGCCGTCGCCCTGGATCACGCGCACGCGATTCAGCACACGCCGCCCCTTGCCGTTCACGGTCGAGCCGAACGATGCGTCGAGCGCGCGCACGGTCTGCAGCACGATCGCCACCGGGTCGCCCGAATCGGGCCGCACGACCAGCGTCGCGCCGGAATCCAGCACGGCCTGCCGAAGCTCGCCGCCCCACAGATCGAGTGCGGCGAACAGATCATAGGAGTCCGAGACGACCGACACGATCGCACCGGGCAGGCCGAAGCGGCGAATCATGTTCCGGTACGCATCGGCTTCGTGTTCGCGGCCCCACGATGTGATCGTGCTGTGCTCGGCCGCCGGCACCGAATACGCGGCCATCGGCTCCCGATAGAAGCGGTTCGCGGCCAGCACGCCAAGTACCGTATCCGAACCCATGAAGTTGACGAGGTGCGCGGCGCCGCCGATCGCGGCCGACTCCGCGCTCGACACGCCGCGTGCGCCGAAGTCGTGCAGCTTGAACGGCAGTTGCGCGAGATCGTCGTCGGTCTTTTCCAGGAAGCGGCGGATCGTCTGCCGCAGGTGCCAGCTGCGCGTCGCGACCGTCACCGGATACCACACGCGCAGCAGCATCGTCTCGAGATACGACGCGAGCCAGAACACCTGCGGGTCGTCGCATTCGACCGTCATCAGCACGTTGTGCACCGGCACGACCGAGCCCTCGGGCACCGCGCGGATCTTCACCGGCAGGTAGCCGTCGTAGCGTTGGACGATATAGCGCCAGCCTGCCTCGTTGAACGGCTCGCCGTGCACCGTGAAGAAATCGCGCGCGTCGTCGATCATCGCGTGCGTGATCGGCTTGCACAGATATTCCTTCAGCAGCATCTGCAGGCCGAAGAACACCGTGCGGTCGTAGCGGCCGCCGCGCGATTCGACGTACGAGAACATCGCCGACGCATCGGGCGGATATTGCAGGAAGTGGGAAGCCTTGTACGAATCCGTGTTGAGGATCGGATTGGCGAGAACCGCGGCAAAGCCGCCGAGATCGTTTTGCATGGCTAGAGCTCCTCTAGGCCGTTGAAGTGCCGCCGCGTCTGTCGCGGCGGACGGAATGCGGGGAATCAGCGGATCACAGCTTCCCCAGGAAGTGATACGCGATGTCGAAGTGATCCTCGAACATCACGTTGCGCATCTGCGCGAATTCGTTGAGCGGCACCCAGCGCGCCTTGTCGGCGTCGTCGCTGCCCTTCACGCGCGGCAGCTCGCCGGTCGGGAAGTTGAACAGGCACGCGTGCGTGATCGTGCGGCCGCGCAGCGAGCGCGTCGGGTGATCGAACACCTGGCGATCCTTGATCGAGCCGCGCAGCACGGGCTCGGGCAGCTTCAGGCCGGTCTCCTCGCGCAGCTCGCGGATACAGGCCGCGTCGAGCCGCTCGTCCTGGTTCACGAACCCGCCCGGCAGCGCCCACAGGCCGCGGCCCGGCTCGCTGCGGCGGCGCACGAGCAGGATATGGCCCGAGTGCACGACCACCGCATCGACCGTCACGAACGTGACGGGATACGGGGCGGCCGCCCACGCCTTGCGATACCCGGCGATGAATTCGGCTTCCGACTTCAGCTGCGCGAATTCCGGCTGCGTGCGGAAACGCTCGAGCCAGCCGAACACGGGTTCCGGCACGGCCCACTGCACGAAGCTGTTCGGGCGTTCGGCGAAATACTGGTCGCGGATCTCGGTGGCGGAAATGTCTTCGGTCGCATCGACGTCGACGAGCTCCCATTGCGGGAACATCCGCAGGTAATACGAGGTGGCGTCCTTCTCGTGGCCGATCAGCCCGACCTTGCGCTGCGCGATGTCGCCGAGTGCGGACGCGACGGCGTCCTGCACCCAGCGCACCCAGTCGCCGTCGTTGTAGGTCGAATCCTGCAACGGCGCGATGGTGACGCGGTCGCGCTCGGACGCGTCGAACAGCGAAGCCAGCATCTGGCGGCGCTCGTCGAACGAGAACGGATCTTTGATGGTGCGGGGCTTGTCGGTCGATCCGATCAGCACGCACACGCGCTCGGCCCGGCTCAGTGCCGACTTCAGCACGTTCAGGTGACCACGATGCGGAGGCTGGAAACGACCAATGAAAACGAGCGCGTCGAAGCGCCGGTTCTGTTGCGTACTCATGAGGCTCCCTCAAGAGATTGAAACGCTTCGGGTCTTTCCCGAAGGGTTGAAGCGAATCCTAGGGGAAATCCCGAGGTGCGTCAATGGAGCCCGTTCGAGCACACGCTCGACTTGACGAAGTCTGACGAAACACCGGTTTTTGGCGCGGTACACTCGATTTCATCCCACTCCGCGCCAGGGCGCCCGCCATCATGAGGATCTCAGTCAGCCGCACCGTCGGCGTCGATCGCAGACGCCTCTTCACGTGGTCGCAGGATTACGCGCGGCGGCTCGTGTGGGACAGCTTCCTCACCGACGCCTACCTGCTCGACGGCATGACGGCCGACGTCGGCGTCGATGCGTTCTGCCGCAGCCAGTCGGGCGCGACGATGGTGTCGCGCTACATCTCGTACCGTCCGCCGCAGGTGGCCGCCGTCGAAATGGTCGACGGGCCGAAAGTGCTCGAACGCTTCAGCGGCAGCTGGAACTTCACCGAGCACACGCCCGGCACGACCGAAGTGAAATTCACGTACCACTTCCGCGCCCAGCCGGCCTGGCTGCGCTGGCTGCTCGAACCGCTGATCGGCGCGTTCTACCTCGTGCAGACGCGCCGGCGTCTCGATTCGTTCAAACGCTGGGCGGAAGCCGAAGCGCTGCCGCACTGACCGGCGAGCTCGGGCCGCACGGCCCGGCTCGTTTGCGCCACCTCCCGTCGAATGCGTCGAACGCGCGATCGCCGCGCCGTCCCGGCATGCGCCACGCATTTGCCAGATTCGCCGAACCCGGGGAAACTACGGGCGGCCGTCAACCCGACGGCGCGCCCCGGCCGAGAGAACGGGGCACTTCTCCCCGCAACGGCTTCGACACGAACCTACTCCAATGAGCCTGATATCACGATTCTTTGGCCGCAAGGAAGAACCCGGCAACCCCGTCGCGCTGGTCGCGGCACCCGACGTCGAGAACCCGCTGAGCGTGGCGGTCGTCTTCGACGGCCCGCTGCAGGTCGATATCGCCGCGCTGACGGCAGCGCTGCGCGCGTACCACTCGAGCATGAAGCAGGCGCGCGTCGAGACCGAGCCGACACTGGAGCAGGTCTTCGGGCTCGCCGGCTGGGGCAACCACGTCGTCCGGCTCGTCGGCTTCGACGCGCCCTATCCGTCCGACGCGCTGGAAGCGTGTGTCGCGCCAGCCCACTACGGGCAGGAGCTGAAGCAGCAGGTGCGCGCGAGCCGCAGCCACGTGATCCTCTACTACGCCGGGCACGAAGCCAATCCGCTCGACCAGTACGTCGCGCTGGCGGCCGTCGCCGGCGCGCTCGCCGAACAGAACGGCCTCGCGGTGCTGAACGAGCACGCGCACACGTCGCTGCCGGCCGGCGTCTTCAATGCGAAGGAACTCGGCGAGGAAAGCCTCGAAGTGCTGCGGGACATCCCGTTGAACCTGTTCTTCTGCGGCTTCGTGAAATACGAAGTCGAAGGCGTCGACGGCGTGTGGATGCGCACCTATGGCGCCGACGTGTTCGGCCTGCCCGATTTCGCCGCGCTCGCGGCAGGCCATCACGAAGGCGAACGCTATTCGGGCATCTTCAACAACGTGATGCACTACCTGCTGGAAAGCGGTGCGCGCATGCACGCGGGCGAAACGATGCAGATCGGCGCGGAAACGTTCATGAAGCTGCGCGAACCGCTCGAGCACGAGTATTACCTGCAAGGGCCCGCGCAGGTGCTAGTGGCCGAGCTGATCTCGGCGGATCAGATCAATCGCTGAATTCGCCTCGCCGCATCTTGTTGCACGGTGCACGGGTTCACGGCATCGTGAGCCGCGTGCGCCGCTGCGTCACATGACGGCGGCATGACAGCCGCCACTCCAACCCGATGAGGAGCGATCCGTGTTCGGTATTCGCCTGGGTCTTACGCTGGCCGCCATCGGCCTCTCGCTGTCGGCCCACGCCGACAGCATCGACTGCTCGCGCGCGAAGACGCGCACCGAGCGCCTGATCTGCAGCGACAAGGCGCTCGTGTCGGCCGACAGCGCATTGGCAAGCGCCTACTACGGCGCGATCGACATGGCAGCCGACCAGCAGGCCGTCGTCCGGTCGCAACGTGCATGGCTCGCGCAACGCGATGCGTGCGCCGATGCAGCCTGCATCGCCACCGCTTACCGCGACCGTACGGCAGCGCTGAAGCAGGTGAAACAGGCGGGCTGGAAAACCTATCGCGACCCGGCGCTCGGCATCTCGTTCGAGTACCTCGGGAACCGCCAGATCAAGAAGCCGTGCCCTGAAATCGGCGGCGACCGCTGCGTCGCGATCGTCGGCCGCAACATGACGAACAGCAGCTATTTCATTGCGTTCGAGATCGTCGACGGCGCGCTCGAACCCGTTGCGGAAAAGGAAGCCGGCTTCGAGCGGCAGGACGACGGCAAATGGATGTCGACGTACGGTCGCGGCGCGCCGCAGGCGGTCGAACGCTTCTCCGGCGTCGGCTGGCGCGGCATGCGCGCGACGATCACGTGCGGCATCAGCGATCCGGAAACCGGCTTCCACGCGGCCGGCGGCGACTGCTACTGGGCCGTGCTGAGCAACGGCAAGCGCGCGGCCGTCGCGAATACGCAGGGTATCGTCGGCACCGACGACGCGACGATGCACAGCGTGTCGTCGTTCCGGTTCGAGCGCTAGCGGGAACGTCTTGACGTGCGATCGCCCGGGCATGAATCGACGTGCGATGCGTCATCGCAACGACACCTCGGTAGCCTGCCGCCGACACGCCGCAAGCGTAAAAACGCATTGCATGGCCCGATCCGTAACGCCCGCTCCTCCAGCCGCGCCGTTCGAATCGCATCCTCGCTAACGTGCGCCGTCCCCGCGCAACGGGAACGATTCCGCCCCCGCCTCGCGGCGCAACGTGACCTCCGTACCCGTCAGCCATCCTGACGATTTAAGGATCGGGCGTGCGATCGCGTACAGGCGGTCGGCGCCCGCGCCATAGAAGTACAGATAGCCGTCGTTGCCATCGCGATGCAATTCGGTCTCGCCCAGCTCGCCGGCGCCTGCCTGCTTCACCGCGCGATCCAGCCGTTGCTCCAGCGCGTGAAGGCGCGCCTTGTCCTTCCCGTAGTAATCGAAGTGAACCATCACGACCGGCCCGGGCGGCTTCGGCGGCACGTCAGCGGCAGCGTTGCCGGCAAGCAGCACCCAGCCGAGCAACGCCGCAAACCGGATCCTGTTGCGCCTATCGGCAAGGGAAGTGAATCGCTCGCTCACGTCGGCGCACCGCCGCGCGCAACCTGCTGCCGGACTTGCGCCTGCGTGCCGAGCGCAGCGGCGATCGCATCGACCGCATCGGCCGCACGCGCCGCGCCGCACATGAATGCGTCGACGGCCGCGAAGCGATGCTCGGGCCACGTGTGGATCGTGATGTGCGATTCGGCGAGCAGCACGACGCCCGTCACGCCATGCTCGCCGCCGAAATGATGGAAATGCGCGCCGATCACGCGCGCGCCCGCCTGCCGCGCCGCTTCGGTGAGAATCGACTCGAGCCGAGCGGTGTCACGCAGCAGCGCCGCGTCGATGCCGGCCAGGTCGGCCAGCACGTGCGAGCCGAACGTCGCGCGCGGTGGCGTGATCCCGTCGCGCGCCGTCATTTGTGCGACCCGTACGACGAGTAACCGCTGCGGGCCGACGAACTGCCCCAGCCGCTGCCGCCCGAACCGCTGCCGCCGATCGATGCGCAACTGAACAGCGTGACGACGATCAGGCCGTAGATGCCGTAGAGGATGTAGCGGATCACGCGCTGCCCCCGTCCGACGCAAAGCTTTTCCACAGCCATTCAGGCAGCCACAGCACCAGCAGGCCGACCAGCACGTAGACGGAGCGGCCGCTGAACGAAAACAGCGCGCCCATGTTCAGGATCACGAGCAGCGCGCTGAACACGAGCGGCAGCGGCGCGAAACTGTGCGGGCCCTTCCGGCCGAACAGGCCCGTCGACGCGGTGGCGCCGGTTGCCGCCGCAGCCGCGGCCGTCGCGAGCGCCGGTGTGCCGAAGCGTTCGGCAAGCGTGCTGCCCGACAGCGGCCGCGCACGCGACCAGACGATCTCCTCGTCGCTGCGCTCGCGCGTCAGCTTGTCCTTCTGCCAGCCGTAGTCGATGATCGACGTGCGATCGCCGACCTGCACGCGCCAGTTGAACGCACCGACCACGTAGACGACCTCCGAGTCGTATTCCTCGCGCAGGCGGTAGGTCTTGTCGCCGTCGGTCACGTCGGCATCGCTGCCGATCGTCGGCCACTGGTCGAGCACCTGCACGCGCTCCCAGCGCCCTTCGCTCTGCACGAGCCACAGGAACCCGCGCTTCGGGTTCAGCAGCAGGTATTCGTCCCACGTCGCCTCGTCGCCCGGCACGCGGCAACGCATCATCCCGATCACCGTGTACTTCACGCCGTCGAACGTGCCGATCGCGCCGAGTTCCAGCGCCCCCTTCACCGCTTCGAGCTTGCGCTGCGCCGCGAACACGGTCTGCTGCTCGGCCGTGCACTGCACGCCCGCATGGCAACTGCCGCACACCACGTAGTCGGCCACGTTCGGCGCATACGACAGCGGCGCGCCGCAGCTCGGGCACGCGAACGGCACCATCTCCGCGCCGCGCTTCTCGCGCGTGTCGTGGTCGGTATCGCGCAGCCCGGTGAAGGCGAGCGCATCGAATTCGAGCGCTTCGCCCGTATAGACGGCCGGGCTCCCGCCGTTCGAATCGGCGTCGGAATAGTCGTAGGTCGCGAACGCGTTGCCGGTGCGCAGGTCGACGACGCGCGCCTCCCAGCCGGCATCGACGCGGAACGGCAGTTCGCCGTCGCCGCCCGTGCAGCGCGCGGTGCGCACGTCCGACACGAGAAACGCGCGGCCGCCATGGTCGATCCGCATGCCCGGTTCCAGCGTGCCGAACGCAGGCCACGCGCCGCCGGACGCATCGTCGGGCTCGCGCACCGTGATCGCATACTGGCCCGACGCATCCGACAGCCAGCCGAACGTGCCGTCGTCGAACACGACGTACCACTCGCTCCATGCGCCGGCGTCGTAGGTCATCTGGATGCGCCCGAGCACCGTGAACGTATGCTTGCCGTAGCGACCGGCCGTGCCGAGCTGGATCGGCGACGCATCGTCGAGCACCGTCGCCAGTTCGCCGATGCGTTCGACGTCGGTGCCGCGCTTGAGCAGCGTGCTGCGGCAGAACGCGCAGACGGCCATCACCGCCGCCGCCGAGCGAAACTCGACCGGCGCGCCGCACTGGGGGCACGGGGTACTGAACATGCGCGACGCTTACCGGGTGAGCTTCGCGAGGATCTCGGCCTTCGCGCGCGAATATTCGTCTTCGGTCACGAGACCCTTGTCGAACAGCGCCTTCAACTGTTCGAGCCGCTGCACGTAATCGGTGCCCTCCGCCGGCGCGGCAGCCGGTGCGGCGGCCACCGGCGCCGCGACAGGCGCGGGCGCGGGCGCGGGCG
>NZ_JAAGPH010000126.1:0-23835 GCF_017104705.1 Burkholderia sp. Se-20373
GGCGGTCGAACCGGTCGCCCAGCGGCGCGAGCAGCAGGATGCCGAGCGCATAGCCGAGCTGCGTGAGCGTCGGCACGAAGCCGATCGCCCGTGCCGACGCGCCGAGATCGGGCCCGAGCGCGCCGAGCATCGGCTGCGCGTAGTAGAGCGGCGCGACCCCGAGGCCGGCGGCGGCCGCGAGCAGCAGCACGAGCCGGCGATCGGGCATCGAATGGGCGGCCGGGTGGGCCGGGGCGTGGGCGGCGCGGGGCGCGGCATCGAGACGGGACGGGGTGGACATGGCGTGCATCCTGGTTGCGATGAAGGAATGGACGCGAGTGTGGCGGCATGCGGCCGGCCACGGTAGTGCCGCCTTGCGCAGATTTGTTATACGCTCTACGAATGACCGAAAAATCTCCCTTCTCTCCCGCTGCTGGCGGGTCTCCACGCATTCAGGCGGTGCCGGTGGACGGCGCCGGCTATCGTTTCGAGCTGATGGAAACCTTCGTGCGCATAGTCGAAGCCGGCAGCCTGTCGGCCGCGGCCGCGCAACTGCATACGACGCAGCCGACGATCAGCCGGCGGCTGCAGGCGCTCGAGCGCTCGCTCGGCATGCGGCTGCTGCAGCGGACCACGCACACGATGCGGCTGACCGTCGACGGCGAGCGCTGCTTCAAGCGCGCGAAGGAACTGCTGGCGAACTGGGCGGCGTTCGAGGCCGATCTGCGCGGCGCGCAGGAGGAGCCGGACGGGCTGTTGCGGGTCGCGGTGCCGCACGCGTTCGGGCAGGAGCGTTTCGTCGAGCCGCTCGCGCGGTTCCTGCGCGACTATCCGCGCGTGTCGGTCGAGTGGCTGCTGCAGGACGAGGTGCGGGATTTCGTCGGCAGCGGCATCGACTGCGCGATCCAGGTGGGTGAGCCGACCGATCCGGCCGTGGTCGCGATCCGGCTTTCCAAGGTGCCGCGCTTCGTGGTCGCCGCGCCGTCCGTGCTGAACGGCGCCGACGTGCCGGCCGACCCCGACGCGCTGGCCGCGCTGCCGTGGCTCGCGCTGCGCACGTATTACCGCACGGAGCTGGCGCTCACGCATTCGGTCACGGGCGAGACGCGCCGCATCGCGATGCGCCCGCGCATCACGACCGCGAACCTGTACGCGCTGCGCAGTGCGGCGCTGCTGGGGGTGGGGGCGTGCGTCGGCTCGTCATGGATGCTGGCCGACCACCTCGCGCGCGGCGAGCTCGTGCACCTCGCGCCCGAGTGGCAGGCCGCGCCGCTGCCCGTCTACCTGACCTACCCGCATGCGCAGTTCTATCCGTCGCGGCTCGTGCGGTTCGCCGCGATGATGCGCGAGGCCGTGCCGGGGCTCGTCGAAGGGCGCGATACCTGACCTTCGACACGGGCGCGCCGCGAGCGCCGGGCGGCCACGGTGTTGTCAGCCGCGCCGGATTCCTTCGGGCAGCGCGCTGATGCGGCGCACCTCGGGCGAATCGAGCCACGCGCGCGACGTCGCGCAGTCGGCGAACATGTCGGTCGCATCCTCGCCCCAGAACAGGTCGCCGTCGAGTGCGAAGGTCGGCACGCCGAATACGCCGTGCGCGATCGCATCGTCGGTGTTCGCGCGCAGCGCGTCCTTCACCGGCTGGGCGTCGACGGCCGTCACGCCTTCCGGAAAATCGACCGCTTCGCACAGCGCGGCGAAGCCTTCCGGCGTCGACACGTCCTGGCCGTCGCGCCAGATGTACCGGAAGATCCGCCGGATCGCATCCGGAGAATGGCCCATCGCGATCGCGAGGCGCAGCGGCTTGATCGGATTGAACGGGTGCGCGGGCGGCATCCGGAACGCAATGCCGAGCTTGTCCGCGCGGTATTGCGCGTGGCGATAGGTGAAGACGCGTTTCGCCGCGATCTCGGCCGGCGCTTTCTGGCCCCAGTGCGCGAGCAGTGCGCCGAGCACGATGGGCTTCGGCTCGAACGCGGCGGCGGCCGGTAACCGCTCGAATTGTTCCTGCTGCAGGTAGGCGAACGGCGAAACGAAATCGAAATACCAGGTAGCGGTGCGCGCGGCGTTCATGGTGGCGGCCCTCAAGCGTGTCCGGTTGGCGGTGGCTCGCGCGGCATGCCCGCAGGCGGCGCGCGATGCATGCATCGGCGGCCAGTGTCGCACGCGGCCGCCTTTTGCGCTGTTGCGTGGCCAGGCGCGCGCCGCCGCCGGTTATGACGCGGCGTCGCCGTGGTCCGCTGGCGATGCGAGCCGCGCGAGGCTGTCGCGCACGGCCGCTGCGTCGTAGCGTGCGCCCGAGCCGCCGAGCGCCACAGTGGCCTTCTGCGCGAGCGGCAACAGCATCGCGAGCGCCGCCGCCATGGCCGGTGCGTCGGCGAGCCGGGATTTCGGGCCCGATACGGTCAGCGCGCCGACACACTCGCCGGCTGCCCCGAACACGGGTGCGGATGCCGACGCCGTCTCGGGGTCGCGCTCGCCGTACGACGCGGCCCACAGCTGTTCGCGCACGTCGTGCCATTGCGCATCCTGCATGTCGGTAAACGCCAGCAGCACCTTCCCGGACGCGCCCTGGCGCACCGGAAACTCCTCGCCGACCCGAATCGACACGCGCACCGCACGGGCGGGCTCGACCCGGTACAGCACCGAGCGCATGTCGCCCTGGCGCACGTAGAACGACGCCGTTTCGCCGAGTTCGCGGCTCAGCGTCTCGAGCAGCGGCTCGACCACCGGGCCGACCCGGAAGGAGCGCTGATACAGCGCGGCGAGCCGCAGCGGCTCATGTCCGATCGCGTACTGGCCGTCGTCGAGCTTGCGCATGAAGCCGCCATGTTCGAGCGCCGTGAGCAGGCGCAGGATCGTGCTCTTGTACAACCCGGTGCGACGCGACAGCTCCGCGAGCGACAGCCGGTCGTCGGTCTGCCCGAACGCACGGAGGATCGCGAACGCGCGATCGAGCACGGCGACGCCGCTGGACGCTTCTTCAGCCGGCGAATCGGGCGCGCTGCCGGTGTGATCGGTTTCAGTCTTGGGCACTGCCTGCTTCCTTCTGAGGATGATCGATCGACTATATCGTTCTGCCTGGCAGAACTCAAGTTCCAGAAAATCGCAATTTCACGGGTATACCCCGCTTACAGCCCATTCGATGCGCGCATAGAGTTCTGTCAAATAGAACGATGTTCTTTCAGATAGAACGATGGAGTGTCAAATGAGCGTTTCCGAATATCCGAAGGTGCTGGTCAGCGAGGTCGGGCCGCGCGACGGCCTGCAGAGCATCCAGGCCGTGATGCCGACTGCCGGCAAGCTGCGCTGGATCACCGCGCTGGCCGCGGCCGGCCTGCGCGAGATCGAGGTCGGGTCGTTCGTGCCGGCGAAGCTGTTGCCGCAGATGGCCGATGTGCGCGAAGTCGTCGCGCATGCACTGGCGATTCCCGGGCTGCACGTCGCCGCGCTCGCGCCGAACCTGCGCGGCGCCGAGAGCGCATTCGAGGCCGGCGTGCACAAGCTGACGCTGCCGGTTTCGGTGACGGAAGCGCATTCGCTGGCGAACATCCGCAAGACGCCCGCGCAGATGATCGA
Source organism: Burkholderia sp. Se-20373 (assembly GCF_017104705.1). NCBI lineage: Bacteria > Pseudomonadati > Pseudomonadota > Betaproteobacteria > Burkholderiales > Burkholderiaceae > Burkholderia > Burkholderia sp. Se-20373. The sequence continues at coordinate 3,556 of NZ_JAAGPH010000126.1, forward strand.
CGAGGTGCGCGCGATCGTCGCGCTGCGCAATGAGCGGTTTCCGTCGGTGCAGATCGAGGCGGGCGTGTCGGTCGCGTTCGGCTGCACGATCGCGGGCGCCGTCAGCGACGACGAGACGATCGCGATGGCGGCGGCGATGGCCGAATGCGGCGTCGACGAGATCGGGCTGTCCGACACGAGCGGCCATGCGAATCCGGCGCAGGTGCGCCGGCTGTTCCTGCGCTTGCAGCGCGAAGTCGGCGACAAGGCCGGCGGCGCGCATTTCCACAACACGCGCGGGCAGGGGCTCGCGAACGTCGTCGCGGCACTCGACGCGGGCGTGACGACGATCGACGCGAGCCAGGGCGGCCTCGGCGGCTGCCCGTATGCGCCGGGCGCGACCGGCAACATCGTCACCGAGGATCTCGTGTTCCTGCTCGAGGCGATGGGATTCGACACGGGTATCGACGTCGACGCGCTGCTGGCCGCGCGCGCGATCCTGCACGCGGCGTTGCCGGCCGAGGCGTTGTACGGCCATGTGCCGGACGCCGGGTTGCCGAAAGGCTTCCGTTACGCGGACGGCCGCGCCCCGAGCGCGGTGCAACCGGAAGGATGCCTGACGGGAGTCGCGCAATGAACGACCACCAACCGGCTTCGACGCTGCCGTATGCAGGCACGCGCGTGATCGAGATGACGCACATGGTGATGGGCCCGACCTGCGGGATGCTGCTCGCGGATCTCGGCGCGGAGGTCATCAAGATCGAACCGATCGCGGGGGACAGCACGCGCGCGCTGCGCGGTTCCGGCGCGGGCTTCTTCGGGATGTTCAACCGCAACAAGAAGAGCCTTGCCGTCGACGTGAAGGATCCGCGCGGGCTGGAGATCGTGCTGCGGCTCGTGGCGACCGCGGACGTCTTCAGCGAGAACTTCAAGAGCGGCACGATGGACCGGCTCGGCCTCGGCTATCCGGCGCTCTTCTCGCTGAATCCGCGCCTCGTGTACGTGTCGCACAAGGGCTTCCTGCCGGGGCCGTACGAGCATCGCACCGCGCTCGACGAAGTGGTGCAGATGATGGGCGGCCTCGCATACATGACGGGCCCGGAGGGGCGGCCGCTGCGCGCGGGCGCGAGCGTGAACGACATCATGGGCGGCATGTTCGGCGCAATCGGCGCGATGGCCGCGCTCGCGCAGCGCGAACGCACCGGCCGCGGCCAGCAGGTGCAGAGTTCGCTGTTCGAGAACAATGTGTTCCTCGTCGCGCAGCACATGATGCAGTTCGCGGTGACCGGGCAGGCCGCGTCGCCGATGCCGAGCCGGATTTCCGCGTGGGCCGTCTACGACGTGTTTTCAGTCAAGGATGACGAACAGATCTTTCTCGCGGTCGTATCGGACACGCAGTGGGCGCTGTTCTGCGATGCGTTCGGCCTCGCCGCGCTGAAGGACGATCCGCGCGTCGCGACCAACAACCTGCGCGTGCAGGCGCGCGAGTGGCTGCTGCCCGAGTTGCGTGCGCGGCTCGCGCCGTATTCGGCCGCGGAGATCGGCGCGATCTTCGAATCGAACGGCCTGCCGTACGCGCCGATCACGAAACCGCAGGACCTGTTCGACGATCCGCACCTGCTCGCCACGGGCGGCCTCGAGGCCGTGACGCTGCCGGCCGACGCGAGCAGCGCCGGGCGGCCGGTCGACACGCGCACCGCGCTGCTGCCGCTGACGCTTGCCGGCGAACGCCTGCGGCTGCGCGCGGCACCGCCCGCACTCGGCCAGGACACGCGCGCGCTGCTCGGCGAGCTCGGCTACACGCCGGATGAGGCGCGTGCGCTGATCGAAGCCGGTGTCGTCGCGGGCCAGCATGGCGCGGACGATGCGGCGCCGGGCGGCGCGCCGTCACCGAACGAACTGGCGAGCGCGTAGCGCGGCCGCGATTCACCGAACGAACAAAGGCGTCCCGGCCGTGCCACGCACGGGCGCGGCCGCCCCATCCACGGAGACAACCATGACATCCGCTTCCCCGGCACTGGCCGACGATCGCGAGACCGACGCGTCGCTCGAGCAACGGGCCGTGCGCAAGGCCGCGTGGCGCTTCATTCCGCTGCTCGCGCTCGCGTACTTCTTCAACTACCTGGACCGCACGAGCGTCGGCTTCGCGGCGCTGACGATGAACCGCGATCTCGGCCTGACCGCGACGCAGTTCGGCTGGGGCGCGGGGATCATGTTCGCCGGCTACTGCTTGTTCGAGGTGCCGAGCAATCTCGCGCTGTACCGCTTCGGCGCGCGGCGCTGGCTTGCCCGCATCATGATCACGTGGGGGCTGATGGCGGCCGCGACCGCGTTGGCGACCGGGCCGACGAGTTTCTACGCGATCCGGCTGCTGCTCGGCATCGGCGAAGCCGGATTCTTTCCGGGCGTGATCTTCTTCCTCGCCGTGTGGTTTCCGGCGAGCTACCGCACGCGCGTGCTGGCGTGGTTCACCGTGTCGACGCCGCTGTCGTCGCTGATCGGCGGTCCGTTGTCGACGTGGCTGCTGCAGCTCGACGGCGTGCTCGGGCTGGCCGGCTGGAAGTGGATGTTCATCGTCGAAGGGCTGCCGGCGTGCGCGCTCGGTTTTCTCGTGCTGAAGCTGCTGTCCGACTCGCCGGCGCATGCCGCATGGCTGTCCGACGACGAGCGTGCGGCGCTGCAGCGTGCGTTCGAGCGCGACGGCGCGGCCGCCGGCCGCAAGAAGCGCTTCGGCGTCGCGCTGCGCGACGTGCGCGTGTACCTGCTCGCGCTGATCTCGTTCGGCTTCACGATGGGGTCCTACGGGATCGGCATCTGGCTGCCGCAGATGCTGAAGGCGCACGGCATGTCGACGATGCAGACGGGCTGGCTGTCCGCGGTGCCGTACTTCTTCGCGACCGTCGCACTGCTGTGGTGGGCGAAGCGCGTCGACCGGCGCGGCGGCCCCATCGCGAACCTGGCGATCGGGCTGTTCATCGGCGCGGTGGCGCTCGGCGTGTCGACGCACTTCCAGACGCTCGGGCCGGCACTCGTCGGCATCACGCTCGCGCTGATCGGCACGATCGCCGGCCGCACGATCTTCTACACGCTGCCATCGCGCTTCCTGTCCGGCCAGGCCGCGGCCGGCGGGCTCGCGCTGATCAACTCGATCGGCGCGCTCGGCGGCTTCGCGGGCCCTTATCTCGTCGGCTACCTGAAGGACAGCTTCGGCACCTTCACCGCCGGCATGCTCGGCCTCGCGATCGTGCTGGCGATCACGACGCTGCTCACGCTGTCGCTGGTTGCATTCGACCGGAGCGAATGACATGGACACCACGATGTCGATCAAGCGACGCCGGCTGCTCGGCGCGGCCGCCGCATCCCTCGCGCTGCCCGCGTTCACCCAGGCGCGCGCGGCCACCCAGGAAGGAGTTTCCCGCATGACGACGCAAAGCAACTATCTCGCGGTCCGCCCCGACTGGCTCGCGTCGGCGCTCGAACCCGCGCTCGAGCCCGACTTGCCGATCGTCGACGCGCATCATCATTTCTATGAGCGGCCGGGCTGGATCTACATGCTCGACGACTATCTGCAGGATGCGCGCTCGGGCCACAACATCCAGGCGTCCGTCTACATGCAGGCGCAGACGCGCTATCGCGACTCGGGCCCGGCCGAACTGAAACCGGTGGGCGAGACGGCCTACGTCGCCGGCGTGACCGAGCCGCTGCAGCACGGCCCGGTGGCGGTCGCGAAAGGCATCGTCGGCCACGCGGACCTGCGTCTCGGCGAACGCGTGCGCGAGGTGCTCGAAGCGCATCTCGAAGCCGGTCGCGGGCGCTTCCGCGGGGTGCGTCACCTGACGACGTGGGACGCCGATCCGACGCTCGCCAATCCGCTGTCGGCGGTGCCGCGCGGGCTGCTGCTCGATCCCGCGTACCGGGCGGGCGTCGCGCAGCTCGCGCCGCTCGGGCTGTCGTACGACGCGTGGCTGTTCTTTCCGCAGTTACCCGAACTGTTCGAGCTCGCGAAGGCGAACCCCGATACGCGCGTCATCGTCAATCACTGCGGCGGCGTCGTGCGGATCGCCAGTTATGCCGACAAGCGGCCGGAAGTGTTCGAGCGCTGGTCGGCGTCGATGCGCACGCTCGCGCAACTGCCGAACGTGTACGTGAAGGTCGGCGGGCTCGGGATGCGCATCAACGGTTTCGATTTCGAGAAGGGCGAACGGCCGCCGTCTTCGGTGCAGCTCGCGGACACGTGGAAGCCGTGGATGATGACCTGCATCGACGCGTTCGGCCCCGGGCGCTGCATGTTCGAGAGCAATTTCCCGGTCGACAAGGGCTCCTATTCGTTCGTGAACGGCTGGAATGCGTTCAAGCGGCTGACCGCGCAGGCGAGCCCGGACGAGCGTGACGCGCTGTTCCGCGGCACGGTCACGCGCGCTTACCGGCTCGGCTGACGCGCGTCGCGACGGGCCCGGCGCGGCAGGGGCTTACTCGGCTTCCACCAGCGCCGCGAGTCGCGCCAGCGCCATCTGCCAGCCGGTCTCGTTGTCGGCGGCCGGGACGCCGGGCGGCACCCCGTCGTGCACCGCGTCTACGCGCGTGCCGCCCGCTTCGTCGGACAGCGTGATCGTGATCGTCATGGCGCCGCGCAGCATCGGGTCGTCGGTTTCGAACACGTCGATCTCGACGATCTGCTCGTCGGGCACGAGCGTGACGAAGCGGCCGTGATAGGTATCGGTGCGCGCGGTGGTCTTGCCGGTGCCGGCCGACGGCGCGTCGTAGCTCAGCGATACCCGCAGCGCACCGCCTTCGCGCGCGTCGTACGCATGCACGCGGCAGGTCATGCCGTCGGGCACCTTCCATTGCTCGACCGCGTGCGGATCGAGGAGCGCGCGGTAGACGCGCCCGCGCGGGGCGTTCAGGTGCCGGCTGACCCGGGTCGAATGCGTGTGCGTGTGCAACATGTGACCTCCCGCGGCGCGCGCACGACGGTGCACGCCGGCGGCCGGCGTGTCGTCGTGCTTCCTTCAGGAATCCTAGGCGCGCGAGCGGCGGCATGCAATGACCGCGCACGCGGCCGCGCTCGGCTCAGCGAAGCGCGGCCGCGAACGCGTCGAGCTGCGTGATGCAGGTGTTCCAGCCCTCGAAGAAGCCGAGCGCTTCGTGGCGCTCGCGCGTGGCGGCGTCCGGATGCATCACGCGCGCTTCGTAACGGCTGCCCGCATCGTCATCGGCCATCGTGATGATCGCGGTGAAGCCCATCCACGGCGCCTGCGGCTGCCAGCCACCCGTGAGCATCGACGTGAACGCGATGCGCGATTCCGGCACGATTTCGAGGAAGCAGCCGGGATTGTCGCTGGTGCCGCCATCGGGGCCGCGCATGTAGGTGTGGAAGGCGCCGCCCGGCCGCAGGTCGAATGCGCGCACTTCGGTGGTCCACGGTTTCGGGCACCACCATTGCTTCAGCAGTTCGGGGTCGGTCCAGGCACGCCACAGCGCGTGGCGCGGCGCATGCAGCGTGCGCGTGATGACGAGATCGTGGGCTTCAACGGGGTCGACGGGGTTTGCTGACATCTTGCTCCTCCTGGTGACGACGTTCGACGAATTCGACGAGACGATCGGATCGGGCTTCCCACTGCGCGCGCTGCTCGGCGAGCCATGCCTCGGCTTCGGTCAGCCGGCTGCCGACCAGCGTGCAGGTGCGCGAGCGGCCGGCTTTGCGGGTCTGGACGAGACCGCTGCGCTCGAGCACGGCGACGTGCTTCATGAACGACGGCAGCGCCATGTCGAACGGTTCGGCCAGCGCGGAGACGGTCCGTTCGCCGTGGCCGAGCATGCTGACGATCGCGCAGCGCGTCGGATCGGCGAGGGCGTGGAAAACGTCGCTGATGCCGGGTTGAAAGTTAGCCATGTGGCTAAGTATAGGAGAGGCGAACGGCGATGCAACGGCATTTTTCGTCGCGTAGGATGATGGGGCGGTAACACGCGCCGACCGGGTGCGGCGCTGCCGCGCGCCCGCCGACGTTGCGCGAGCCGCGATGGCCGGCCGGTGTTCCTTCCCATCCGGACGCACGCCGAACCCGCGTGTGCGACCCAACTGACTACCGGAGTTGGCATGACCGAATCCGTTACCGTCCGCCGCGTCGGCGCGGGCGAAGCGAAGCGCTGTATCGAAGCATTGGCCGACGTGCTGATCGATTGCGTCGAGGGCGGCGCGTCCGTCAGCTTCATGTTGCCGATCGAGCGGGCGACCGCCGTCGCGTTCTGGACGAACGTCGCCGACGGCGTCGCGAACGGCGAGCGCATCCTGCTCGTGGCCGAGGACGCGGGCGGCCGGATCGTCGGCACCGTGCAGGTCGTGACCGCGCAGCCCGAGAACCAGCCGCATCGCGCCGATATCTCGAAGATGCTCGTGTCGCGGCACGCGCGCCGGCAGGGTATCGCCGCGCGGCTGATCGCGGCGGCCGATGCGGCCGCGCGCGACGCGGGCAAGACCGTGCTCGTGCTCGATACCGTGACGGGCGGTGACGCCGAGCGGTTGTACGAGCGGGCCGGCTGGCAGCGTGTCGGTGTCGTGCCGAACTACGCGCTGATGCCCGACGGCACGCTCTGCGCGACCACGTATTTCCACAAGCAGCTCGCGTAACGGCATTCGTCATGCATCCCGTCGCCCCGGCGCTCCTGCTCGTCACGCTCGCGGCGGGTGTCGTGGCGCTGATCGCGCCGGTGTTGCTCGCGGCGCGTGGCGGCGCCGCACGCAGGTGCCGTTGCGGGTGTTTTTCTACGGCATGCTGACCTTTTTCGTGTTCCAGCCGGTGCTGCGCCTGTCGTGGCTGGCGCCGTTGTTCCACTGGCTCGGGAGCGATCCCCGCTGGCACCTGCCGATGCTCGTGTTCGCGGCGCTGACGGCCGGGCTTCGTCGGGGAATCAAGCAAGGCCGCAGACTTCGCCGGTCCGATATAGTCACGCAGGAAGCCTTCAGCAGAACGAGAACGCCCCGGAACCACCGCCCCGATGAAACGCTCCCATGTCGCTTTCGCCCTCACGGGCCTGCTCGTCGCGCTGCCGATTGCCGCGTATGCGCTCGTCAAGCCGTTGCGCGTCGTCGCGCCCGCGCTGGTTCCCGGTGTGTCGTGCCCGAGCGCCGATATCTGCACGGACGATGCCGCGAAGCTCGGCGACGCGCAGCAACTCTATCGCGACGGCTATGCGCGCGCGGCGGCGGCTGTCGGCGCATTCCAGGCGGCGCCGCGCGTCGTGTTCTGCTCGACGCGGGCGTGCGCCGATGCGTTCGGCCTCGGCCAACGCGCGGCGCTGACGCTCGGGAATTTCGGCGTGGTGATCGCACCGCGCGGCTGGCAGACCTACTTTCTCGCGCACGAGCTGATCCATCACCGGCAGGCCGAAGTGCTCGGCAACCTGGCCGTCGCTACCCGGCCGCGCTGGCTGATCGAAGGGATGGCGTATTCGCTCAGCGACGATCCGCGCCATCCGCTGGCGGAGCCGTTCGAAGCGTGGCGCACGCGTTTTGCCGCCTGGAATGCGGCGCGTGGTGCACAGCCGCTGTGGGAGGCCGCACGGGCGGTCGAATAGCGCGGCAAGACGTTGAAATATCACCGCGCACGTCGACACGCCGCACAGGTCGACGCAGCATGACGTTTGGGCGCGGCTACGCCGGCGCGCCCGGATCGTCGTGCCCGGCGGTGAGCGTCTCCCGCCCGGCGGCGAGGATCTCGTCAGCCAGCGCCGGATCGGTGCCGGCGATCGCGCGCGACAGCACGAGCGCGCCGACCATCTGGCTGAAGACCGCGACCGCCTCGCGACGCGTCTGCGCCGGCGTCGCGCCTTCCGTGGCCACCATTCGTTCCAGCCGATCGAGATACGTGGCGAGGCCGTGCGCGTAGCACGCCCGCGCCGCGTCGGTCAGTCGCGGCGCATCGCCCGCGAAACCGGACAGCGGGCATCCGGCCTCGATGTTGTCGCGATGCGCGGCGGACAGATACAACGCCACCTGCGCGTCGAGACTGCCGGCATTCGGCGAATCCGCGCGGTCCTGCATCGCCTTTTCCATTACCTCGGCGACCAGCGCGTCTTTCGACTTGAAGTGGTTGTAGAAGCCGCCCTGCGTGAAGCCGGCTTCCTTCATCAGTTCCGTGAGCCCCACCGCGTCGACGCCGCGCGCGCGGAACAGCCGCTCGGCGGCCGCGACGATCGCGCTCCGGTTCTCGGCAGCCTGCTGTCTTGACACGCCCATAGATCCCTCCCTGATTTTGTCGATCGCGTCGATTGGAAAACACAATGGTGCTCACCATTGACATGGGCAAACTGCGAGAACACAATGCACCGCAAAGACAATGGTGATCGACATTGACATCGAGTGTAGCCGACTTGGCGGCGAGAGCAAAGCCACTGCCGGAACACCGGATGGCAATCGGTCGGCGTCTTTGGCGCAGCAGGGGCAGGAAGGGCAGCGGGCGGCTCGCCGTCTGCCGCCAGGCGGCGCCACGGTTCGACAAGCAACGGCAGGCTGGTTTTCCACCGGATCTCACGCGCGCGGCGAGCCGGCGCGCATGCGATTCATCATGCGAAAGGAACGAACATGAAGATCGAAGGGGCAGTCGTTTTCATCACGGGCGCGAACCGCGGGCTCGGGCTCGAGTTCGCGAAGCAGGCGCTCGCCAGAGGCGCGCGCAAGGTCTATGCGGCGGCGCGCGATCCGGCCACCGTGACGCTGCCGGGCGTCGTGCCGGTGAAGCTCGACGTGACCGATCCGGCGGCCGTCGCCGCGGCGGCCGATGCCGCACGCGACGTCACGCTGCTGATCAACAACGCGGGCATCGCGCGGCTCGGCAGCCTGACGGACGACGGCGCGCCCGACGCATTGCGCGATCACTTCGAAACCAACGTGTTCGGGATGCTGGCGATGTCGCGCGCGTTCGCGGGCATCCTCGCCGGCCATGGCGGCGGCGCGATCTTGAACATCCTGTCGGTCGCGAGCTGGGTGAACCGGCCGATCCTGGCGGGCTACGGCGTGTCGAAATCGGCTGCGTGGGCGTTGACCAACGGGCTGCGCCATTCGCTGCGCGAGCAGCACACGCAGGTCGTCGGGCTGCATGCCGGCTTCATCGACACCGACCTGACGGCCGGCCTCGACGTGCCGAAGGCGACGCCGGCCGACGTCGTGCGCCAGGCGTACGAAGCAATCGAAGCGGGAGAGGAGGAAGTGTCGACCGACGAGTTCACGCGGCAGGTGAAGGCCACGCTGTCGTCGGGCGTTTATCTGGAAGAGCCGGCGCCGCGTTGACGCCGCCGGTATCCCGAGCCCGCTGCCCCTGCCGCGCGTGCAGGAGGGAGGCGGGCCGACCCATCAGACGGTGGTGTCGATGATGCCCGGGATCTTCACGTCCGGGTTCACGTCCGCGTCGTAGTCGACGCCGGCGATCTCGAAGCCGAACAGCCGCAGGAACTCGGTCTTGTAGCCGGTGAAGTCGGTCAGCTCGTACAGGTTCTCGTTCGTCACGTGGTTCCACTGCGCGACGACCTTCGCCTGAACCTGCGGATCGAGCTCCTTGTAGTCCGCGCGCAGGCGGCCTTCCTCGTCGACGTGCGGCGTCGCGCCATACAGGCTGTCCTTGAACAGGCCATACACCTGCTCGATGCAGCCTTCGTGCGTGCCGGCTTCCTTCATCGTCTTGAACAGCAGCGACAGGTACAGCGGCATCATCGGGATCGCCGAGCTGGCCTGCGTGACGACCGCCTTCAGCACCGACACGCGTGCGTCGCCGCCGTGCGCGGCGAGCTTGTCGCGGATCGACAGCACTTTCTTGTCGAGATCCTTCTTCGCTTCGCCGATCGAGCCGTTCCAGTAGATGTCGTGCGTGATCTGCTCGCCGAGATACGTGAACGCGGTGGTCTTCGCGCCGTCGGCCAGCACGCCGGCTTCATCGAGCGCGTCGATCCACATCTGCCAGTCCTCGCCGCCCATCACGGCGACGGTGCCGTCGATCTCTTCCTGCGTCGCCGGTTCCAGCGTGACGTCGCGAATCACTTCCTTGTCGGTGTCGAGGCCGCGGAACGTGACCGTCTTGCCGATCGGCTTGAGCGTCGAGCTGATGGTTTCGCCCGTCTTCGGATGCGTGCGGCGCGGTGCCGCGAGGCTGTAGACGACGAGATCGACCTTGCCGAGATCCTGCTTGATGGTGTCGATCGTGACCTGCTTCACCTTGTCGGAGAATGCGTCGCCGTTGATGCTGCGCGCATAGCGCCCCTTTTCGGCGGCGAATTTCTCGAACGCGGCGCTGTTGTACCAGCCGGCCGTGCCGGGCTTCGTTTCGCTGCCGGCACGCTCGAAGAACACGCCGAGCGTGTCCGCGTCGGAGCCGAAGGCGGCCGAGATCCGGGCGGCGAGGCCGTAGCCGGTCGACGCGCCGATCACGAGCACCTTTTTCGGGCCGTTGGCGATCGGGCCGTGCGAAGTCACGTAGTCGATCTGTTCCTTGACGTTGGCTTCGCAGCCGACCGGATGAGTCGTCACGCAGATGAAGCCACGCACGCGCGGTTTGATGATCATGGAAACCTCTACTCTAGTCAGAAAGGCTGGGACGGCCTGAATTCGGAAAATCCCGCGCATTGTAAAGGATGCGGCCGATCGCGGGCGGGCGCCGCCGGAACCGGGCGGATCGCCCAGTCATTTCTCTCTTGACAGAAATAACTGAAATACCTAAATTGCACATCATGGAACTCACACCGATTGCCGAACGATTCATTCTCCACTGGGGCGAAATGGGCTCGCGGTGGGGCGTCAACCGCACCGTCTCGCAGATCCATGCGCTGCTCTATCTGGCCGGCCGGCCGATCGCGGCCGACGAGATCGCCGAGACGCTCAACGTGGCGCGCTCCAACGTCAGCACGAGCCTGAAGGAGCTGCAGGCGTGGCGGCTGGCGAAGGTCGTGCACGTGCTGGGCGACCGCCGCGACCATTTCGAGACATCGACCGACATCTGGGAACTGTTCAAGCTGATCGTCGAAGGGCGGCGGCAGCGCGAGATCGAGCCGACGCTCACGGTGCTGCGCGACTGCCTGACGCATCCCGAGATCGCGAACGAGAGCCGCGAGACCGAGCAGCGCATCCGCGACACGCTGCAGTTCGTCGAGACGCTCACGACCTGGTCGGACGAGATGCTGCGGCTCAAGCCCGATACGCTGATGAAGGCGCTCGGCATCGGCGCGAAGATCAGCCAGACGGTCCGGCGCAAGCCGTCGAAGTAGGCAGGACACGCCGTGCGGGCAGCCAGCCCGCTTTTTTTGGGGTCGTTATTTCTGTCTGTACAGAAATAACTGTAAATAGAGGATGAAAATGACCACCGTCTTGCCGTCGACCTGCCCGCATGGCCGCACCGGCGCGCGCAGCATGACCGTTCTCGTGTGCGGGGCGAACGGCTTCATCGGGCGGGCACTGTGCGCGCAGCTCGAAGCCGGCGGCCTTCGCGTGCTGCGCGGCGTGCGTCAGGCGGCCGGCCCGTCCGACGTTGCGATCGATTTCGCGAAGGACGTCGACCCGGACGCGTGGCTCGCGCGGCTGGAAGGCGTCGACGTGGTGATCAATGCGGTCGGCCTCCTTGCCGATCAGCGCGGCGCGACGCTCGACGCCGTGCATCGCGCCGCGCCGTGCGCGCTCTTCACCGCGTGCTGCCGCGCCGGCGTGCGGCGTGTGATCCAGATCTCGGCGCTCGGCGTCGAGCGTGGCGATACGCGCTACTTCGCGAGCAAGTCCGCAGCCGACCGCTTCCTGCAGACGCTGCCGATCGACTTCCGGATCGTGCGCCCCGCGCTCGTCTACGGCACGGACGGCGCGTCGGCGCGTTTTTTCCGGATGCTCGCGAGCCTGCCGGTGCAAGTCCTGCCGGCGGGCGGCCATCAGCGGCTGCGCCCCGTGCACGTCGACGATCTCGCCGAAGTCGTCGCGCGGTGCGTCGATGCGCCGGCGGCCGGCCGCCCGGTGATCGATGTGGTCGGCACCGACGAAGTCGAATACCGCGAGATGCTGGCCCGCTACCGCGCCGCGCTGGGGTTTCCGCCGGCCGCTCGCATCGGATTGCCGGGCCCGCTGGCCGGTGTGGCGGCCGTGCTGCTCGGCACGCTGCCGGGCGCGATCTTCACGCGCGAGACATGGACGATGCTGCGTGGCGGGAACACCGGCGATCCGGCCGCCGCCACGGCGATGCTCGGCCGGCCGCCACGCGGGATCGACGCTTTCATCGGCGCGGAAGCCGCCGCGCTGCGCCGCGATGCGCTCGCGATGTGGCGTCGCCCGCTGTTGCGCGGCGCGCTGGCGATCGTGTGGATCTGGACGGCCATCGCCAGCGCGTTCATCCATCCGCTGCACGCGAGTCTCGCACTGCTTGCACCCGCGCGCCTGACGGGGCTGCCCGCGTTGATCGCGCTCTACGCGGCCAGCGCGCTGGACTTCGGGCTCGGCATCGCGACCGTCGTCGCGCCGTCGCGCCGCCTGTGGGCCGCGCAAGCCGCGCTGATCGTCGCGTATTCGGCGGTCATCGCGGTCACGATGCCGGCCCTGCTCGCCGAACCGTTCGGCCCCGTGCTCAAGAACGTGCCGATCCTCGCGATCCTGTTGATCCTTTTTTCAGAAGAAGAACAAGCATGAATACCTATCTCGTCATCAAGGCGCTTCACATCCTGTCTTCGGTGCTGCTGGTCGGCACGGGGTTCGGCACCGCGTTCTACCTGTTCTTCGCGAACCGCACGCGCTCGGTGCCCGCGATCGCGGCCGTGTCGCGGCTCGTGGTGCGCGCGGACTCGTGGTTCACGACCCCGGCCGTGATCTTCCAGCCGGCATCGGGCCTGTGGCTCGCGCACACGGCCGGCTGGCCGTGGGATACGCCGTGGCTCGTCGCGTCGATCGTGCTGTACGCGATCGCCGGCCTGTGCTGGCTGCCGGTCGTGTGGCTGCAGGTCGAACTGGCCGCGATGGCGAAGCTCGCTCATGCGAGCGGCGAGGCCGCGTTGCCGGAACGCTACTGGCGCTATGCGAAGCGCTGGGAACTGCTCGGCTATCCGGCGTTCTTCGCGATGCTGACCGTCTACTTCCTGATGGTGCTCAAGCCGATGTAAGTGCGCTGCCGCCGCACGGGAGCGGCGGTACGGCGTGCGTGAAAGCAGTCGATCGATTTATGAGGCATGCGACAGACAAAAAGAAGGAATGCGAATCATAGACTCAAGTGAACTGGTGCTCTACTTCGACGGACGATGCCCGTTATGCGTGGCGGAGATCAAGCGTCTCGGGGCCCGCGACGCGCGACGCCGGCTGGCTTTCGTCGATATCGCCGAGCCGGGTTTCGATCCCGCGCCGTTGGGTGTCGACCTGCCCGCGCTCAACCGCGAATTGCACGCGCGTCTGCCCGACGGACGCATGCTGACCGGCGTGGACAGCATCCTGGCCGCCCATGCGCTGACCGGGCGCCGCTGGCTCGTCCGGCTGCTTCGCGTGCCGGCCGTGCGTCGTGCGCTGGCGCCGCTGTATCGCCGCTTCGCGCGCAACCGGCATGCGGTGTCGCGCTGGCTCGGCTATCGCGCCGAAGCACCGTGCGATGCGTCGGCGTGCGGTGGCGGTAGCGACCGTGCCGCCGAACATCCGACAGATCGTCCGGCGCAAGACAACGTTCGCCGCATCGTCGTGACCTGGATGTACTGCGCCGCGATCGCACACCTGCTCGTCGGCATTGCCGTTCCGTGGGTTGCCGGCTCGCCGTGGCTCGACGCGTATCACCGCGTCATCGAACTGCATTTCTGGACGGGAACGGCGCCGGACCCGGCGCGTGCGCAGCAGATCTGGTGGATGTCGCTGATCGGCGCGACGGCGCAATGCGCGTCGGTCTGGATGCTGGCGCTCGTGCACCTCGGCAACAGGTTGCAGAAACGGGAAGTGTGGGGATGGCTGCTGGCCGGCCTGCTGATCTGGGCGCCGCAGGACATGCTGTTTTCATTGCAGGCCCGGGTATCGGGTCACGTGGCGATCGACGCGGCGGCACTCGTCGCGATGGTGCCGCCGCTTGTCTGGCTTTGGAGGAGGGACGCGGTATGAACACCTTGCCCGCTTACGACTGGGCGCTCAACCTGCTGATCGTGCAGGGCGCGATGGGCGCATTCGATACGCTCTATCACCACGAGCTCACGCAGGATCTGCCGCACAGCCCGCGCGCGCGGCTCGAGCTGGGAATTCATGCGGTGCGTTCCGTGCTTTACGGCCTCGTGTTCGCATCGATCGCGAACGTCGCCTTTCACGGCGCGTGGGTCGCGGCCCTCGCGGTGGTGGTCGTCGTCGAGGTGGTGCTGACGTTGTGGGATTTCGTCGTCGAAGACCAGAGCCGCAAGCTGCCCGCGACCGAACGCGTGCTGCACACGCTGCTGGCCGTCAACGGCGGCGCACTGTTCGGGATGATCGCGATGCAACTGGCCGCGTGGGCGCACGAGCCGACCGCGCTGCAGGTGATCGATCTCGGCTGGCGCGGCTGGGTGCTGAGCCTGTTCGCCGTCGGCGTGACGGTATCGGGGATCCGCGACGGAATCGCGGCCTGTCGGATCGCGCGACGCGAGCCGGTCGTCAATCCGTTCGCGGGGCAGCCGCCGGGGAACGTGCTCGTCACCGGCGGGACCGGCTTCATCGGCGAAACCCTCGTGAACCAGTTGCTCGATGCGGGGAATACGGTGACGTTGCTGGCGCGCGATCCGCTGCGTGCGGCCTATCAGTTTCACGGCCGCGTGCGCAGCGTGACGTCCGTCGAACAGCTGCAGCCGCACGAGCGTTTCGACACGGTCATCAATCTCGCGGGGGCGCCAGTGCTGGGCGCGCGCTGGAGTAAGCGCCGGCAGGCGGTGCTGCTCGCGAGCCGCGTCGGCGTGACGGAATCGCTGATGCGCTGGGTCGAGACCGCCGAGATCAAGCCGCGCACATGGATCCAGGCATCGGCGATCGGTTACTACGGCGTGCGCCCTGGCGACGAGCGATTGGACGAAGGCAGCAGCGCCGGCACCGGCTTCATGTCGGAGCTGTGCCGGCAATGGGAGCAGTCGGCACAACCGCTCGAGCGTCATGGCGTTCGCTCGGTCGTGCTGCGGCTGGGTGTCGTGTTCGGTCCCGGCGGCGCGCTGCGCCCGATGCTGCTGCCGCATTACTTCGGGATGGGCGGGCGAATCGGCGACGGCACGCAGGTGATGAGCTGGATCCACCGGGACGACGTGCTGCGGATCATCGCACGTGCGATGGCGAATTCGGGCATGCACGGCGTGTACAACGCGGTCGCACCCGCGCCGCTGACCCAGCGCGAGTTCGTGCAGGTCGTGTCGAAGGTGCTGCATCGCCCGGCCTGGCTGCGCGTGCCGGCCGCGCCGCTGCGCATCGCGATGGGCGAGATGGCCGAGCTGCTGCTGGACGGGCAGCGCGTGATGCCGGCGCGGCTGCATCAGGACGGATTCATGTTCCGGTTCCCGACGGCCGAGCACGCGCTGCGCGACCTGACGAATCGTCCGCATGCGGATTTTCCGCGGACGGCCTGTCGTTTGCCGCGAGGTCGTGTATAAATTCGGCGTGAACGCGCTCGGGACGTGTCCTGCGTCCTGGGCGCTCCGCATCCGACCTCACAAGGAGACTGCATGCTGCACATCCTCGGCAAGATCCCGTCCATCAACGTCCGCAAGGTGCTGTGGCTGTGCACCGAGCTGAACCTGCCGTTCGAACAGGAAGACTGGGGCGCGGGCTTCCGCACAACCAACGATCCGGCCTATCTCGCGCTGAATCCGAACGGTCTCGTGCCCGTCATCAAGGACGACGATTTCGTGCTCTGGGAATCGAACGCGATCGTTCGCTACCTCGCGAACCGCTACGGCGGCGACGCGCTGTATCCGGCCGAGCCGCAGGCGCGCGCGCGGGTCGATCAATGGATCGACTGGCAGGGCGCGGACCTGAACCGCTCGTGGGTCGGTGCGTTCCTCGGCCTCGTGCGGAAATCGCCCGACCACCAGGACCCGGCCGGCATCGCGCAGTCGATCGCGGGCTGGACGAAGCACATGCAGGTGCTGAACGCGCAGCTCGAAGCGACCGGCGCGTACGTGGCCGGCGGCAGCTTCACGCTCGCGGACATTCCGATCGGCCTGTCGGTGAACCGCTGGTTCGGCACGCCGTTCGAGCATCCGGATTTCCCGGCGGTGAAGCGCTATATCGAACGGCTCGCGACGCGCGAAGGTTTCCAGAAATACGCGGGCAGCGCGAACCCGTGATGCGTCGCAGGTAGTGCGCGGCGCGGCGGCGTGGCAAGCGCCGCCGCGTTCGCGTCACGACCGATATGCACGGGCCCTCGGGCCCGTTTTCATGCGCCGGGCGCCGGCACCGCGTCGAGCACGCGCGCGAGAAACGCCTCGTGGTTCCACGCCGATTCCGGCCGTGACAGCCCGAGCCGCACGACCACCAGTTGACGGCTCGGCACCACGCTCACGAACTGGCCTTCATGGCCGACCGCATGAAACGCGTCGGCCGGCATCGCGACCGCATGCGGATCGCGATCGTTGAACGGCTCCGGCACCTTGACCCACAGCTGCGCGCCATACTCCTGGCGCTCCGACTGCGGCGTCGTGCGCGTCAGGTAGCGCACCCAGCCTTCCGGCAGCAGCCGCTGCCCGTCCCACACGCCGTCCTGCAGCAACAGCTGCCCGAAGCGCGCCCAGTCCCGCGCGCTCGCATACATGTACGACGCACTGACGAGCGTGCCGGACGCATCGGGCTCGAACACCGCGCTGCGCATCCCGAGCGGCGCGAACAGCGCGCGGCGCGGCAACGCGAGATAGTCGTCCTCGCTGCCGCCCAGCGCTTCGCGCATCACGCGCGCGACGATCGCGCTCGTGCCGCTCGAGTAGGCCCACCGCGTGCCGGGCGTCGCGGCGAGCGGCTTCGCCGACGCAAACCGCGCGGTATCGGGCTGCGCGTACAGCATCAACGCGACGTCGGACAGCGGGTCGTCGTAGTCCTCGTTGAATTGCAGGCCGCTGGTCATCCGCAGCAGCGCGTCGAGCGTGATGGCCGCGCGCGGATCGCCGCTGCCACGCCATTCGGGCAGCAGCGCCGACGCATCGGGCGACAGCTTGTGCTGCGCGACGAGCGTGCCGACCAGCGCGGCCGTGACGGTCTTCGTCATCGACCAGCCGGGCAGCGGCGTGTCGGCCGTGAAGCCGGGCGCATAGCGTTCGGCGATCACCTGGCCGCGCCACATCACGACGACCGCGCGCGTGCGCCGCGGTCGTGCCGGATCGGGTTCGTCGAACGCGCGGTCGAGCGCGGTCTGCAGCTTCCGCGCGTCGATGCCGGCCGGCAGCGTGGCCGGTGCAGGCCGTGCAGGCGGCGGATCGGGGAGGGGCGGCAGCGCGGCAGGCAACGCGCCGGACGATGGCCCGATCGCGAGCGTGCAGCCGAGCCCGGGCCGGAAGTCCGCTTCGCGTTCGGCGAAGCCGGCGAAGGTCGCCGTCGCGCGATGATGGTCGGGATCGATCGACGGGTGTACCAGTTTCAGCAGCGGATGCACGCCGGCCATGATGTCGACGTCGATCACGGACGCGGCCGGGCGGCCCGACACGTACACGCCGGAACACAGCGCCTTCGCCGCATAGCCGGTCGCGATCGGCGCGAGCCGTGACAACATATAGCCCGTGTAGCCGACCGCGGCGACGACGGCGAGCGCGACGCCGCGCAGGATCAGCTTCTTGAAGGGGATCGTCATGCGCGAGCGTCCTCGGTGGCGTGCCGGCAGGCAGCGATGCGGCAGTGTCTCAGGTTCGGGCGATGCGTTGCAATCGCGGTGGCCTGACGCGCCATGGCGACCGGGCGGTGGCCCGTGCGTTACGCTACCGGTGTCCTGCTCGACGATCCGGCCGCCACCACACGGTGAACGAGTTGAAAACGGCGCCGCCGTCGGCCGATAATCGTCCGGCATCGCTTTCCCCCTCTCCCAGTCCAACCGTTATCGGAAAACGCCATGTCCTACGACAACAACAACCCGTTCGCCAAGATCCTGCGAGGCGAACTGCCGTGCGTGAAAGTCGCGGAAGACGACGCGACCCTCGCGATCATGGATCTGATGCCGCAGGCCGATGGCCACGTGCTCGTGATCCCGAAGGAGCCGGCCGCGCAGATCTTCGAGTTGTCCGGCGACGCCGCCGCGGCCGGCATCCGCATGACGCAGCGCGTGGCGGCGGCGGTGCGCGCGGCGCTCGAGCCGGACGGCGTGTTCATCGGCCAGTTCAACGGCGCGGCCGCCGGCCAGACGGTGCCGCATGTGCACTTCCACGTGATTCCGCGCTGGGAAGGCGCCGAGTTGCGGATGCATGCGCGCGAGATCGCCGACGCGGCGACGCTCGAAGCGCTCGCGCAGCGCATTCGCGCGCGTTTCGTGTAACGCGTCGATTGCACGCGGCGACGGCACGGCATGGCGCACCGGCCCGCCGCCGTGCCAACGCCTGTTTCAGCGGTCATGCGAGGTAACACGTGTAACCGCCGGCGAAACTCGGCCAGGCCCACCCGGCGCTAGACTCCGCGCATTGCTTCACCGAGCGACACGAAGGGCGGATCGCCTCTTCGTGCCGGCCGCCGCCTTTCACGGCGGCAAGGCTTTCGCGAGGTGCCATTCGTCTTTCGCGCCGGGAATCGAGCCATGACCAGACTTCTCATCACGCTTGCCCTGATCGGCGGCCTGTCCGGCTGCTATGTCGCGCCGCCGTACGGCTACGCGCCCGCGCCGGCCTACTACGGCTATGCGCCGGCGTATTACGCGCCGCCCGTCAGCGTCGGGATCGGCGGCAACTTCCGTATCCGCTGATCCGGCACCGGGCGCAGGTGCCGGCCGCATCGGTCAGCGCCGACGCGTGGCGCCGGAGATTCGCGCGGATTCGCGTATCGCATGACGGCGGTGCGGTGCGGTGCGGTGCGCCGCGCGGCGTGCGCGTGCTTCCTATACTTCACAGGAAAGTGCATTCCGCATTCCGGTGAGGCAGCCATGACAGTCACCCGCAAGGTCGCAGTCGCGTCGGCCATGTCGACGCTCGTCTATCTCGGGCTCGCGGTGCTCGGCAGCGGCGGGTTCGCGGCGTTCTTCTCGCATCCACAGCTGACCGTCGTCGTCGTCGCGACGCTCGCGATGGCCGTCGCCGCGCTGTTCACCGAAGGCAACCTGAGCAGCGGCGAGCGCGAGAATCGCGACAACCGCTGGGTGCTCGCGGCGTTCGGGGTAAGCGGGCTCCTGCTCGCGTACCTGCCCGCGCTGACCGACCGGCTCGACTTCTGGACCTTCGGCGGCGATGCGGTGCGCTGGACAGGCGTCGTGCTGTACATCGTGGGCGGTGTGCTGCGCATCTGGCCCGTATTCGTGCTCGGCAAGCGCTTCAGCGGGCTCGTCGCGATCCAGCCGGGCCATACGCTCGTGACCGACGGCATCTACCGCCGCATCCGCAATCCGAGCTATCTCGGCCTGGTCGTCAATTCGATCGGATGGGCGCTGGCATTCCGCTCGGGTGTCGGCTTGCTGCTGGTCGTGCTGACGATGGTGCCGCTCGTCGCGCGCATCCGCTCCGAAGAGGCGCTGCTGCGCGAGCAATTCGGCGCCGAATACGACGCGTATTGCACGCGGACCTGGCGTCTGCTGCCGGGCGTGTACTGACCCTCTTCATTTCTTCCCCGCGGCCGTTTCGGGCGCCGCCCGCGCTTCGTTCCCGATGTGTTGCCACGTGTGTCGCAAACGTGCGACGCCGTGCTTGGGCGGCCTGTCGTTCCACACGGTCGGACCGGCGGCGGAGCCAATGCTGGCGCGGGTTTGCGGGCATTCCGGTGCGGCCGTTCGAGCTCGCTAATTCGTAAACAACTTGTTACCAGAATGTCCACGGCAAGCAGGTGGGACCGGTGCTATTCTTCGCCGCAAGCTCATTGAAATGAATTGGTCCGCGGTTCGGCACAATGCCTGACACGACGTCGATCGATTCAGATCGTCGTACCGAGCGGACCTTCAATAACCAGATTGCGAACAAGGAAGAATACGGGAATGTGGAAGAAAATCGCCCCCGCTCTCGTCGTCGCCGCTTTGACCGGCGCGACTGCACTGCCGGCCATGGCAGGTGACATGAACAACGCGCTTGGCGGCGCGCTCGGCGGGGTAGCCGGCGCAGCGGTCGGCGGTGCGCTCGGCGGCAGCACGGGCTCGGTGATCGGCGGCGCCATCGGCGGCGGCGCGGGTGGCGCGGTGACGTCGAACCGTCACGAGCGCACCG
>NZ_JAAGPH010000127.1:0-23787 GCF_017104705.1 Burkholderia sp. Se-20373
GAGCGCGTTCGCATCCGGCGCGGGCCGTGCCGGCAGCGCGGACGGTGCGTCGGACAGCGCGGGCGCCGGCATCACGATGACGTCGAGCGGAATCTCGATATGCACGGGCCGTGGCCGCGCGCTGGCGAAGACCGCGAAGGCGCGCGCGAGGACTTGCGGCAGGTCGGCGGCATCGAGCAGCGTGTGCGAGAACGCGGTGAGTCCCGCGAACACGTCGCGCTGGGACGGCAGCTCGTGCAGGCGGCCGTCGCCGCGGCCGAGTTCGCGTCGTGCGTTGACGCTCGAGATCACCAGCATCGGGATCGAATCCGCGTAGGCCTGTGCCATTGCGGTCGCGATATTGGTCATCCCCGGCCCGGTGATGATGAAGCAGACGCCCGGCCGGCCCGTGACGCGTGCATAGCCGTCGGCCATGAAGCCGGCCCCCTGTTCGTGGCGCGGCGTCACGTGGCGGATCGACGAGGCGGCGAGGCCGCGATAGAGCTCGACGGTATGCACGCCGGGAATGCCGAACACGCATTCGACGCCGTGGCGTGCGAGGAGGTCGACGAGCGCTTCGCCGCAGGTGCGGGGGCGGGCATGGCAGGGCGCCGCCGTGGCCTTGCGGGCGCCGGCGAGGGAGGAAACGGTGGCGGGATGGTTCATGGATCGTGGTGTGCCGATTGGGAGGGTGAATGGCCCGAACCGCAAACGAGGGGGCATGGTGCGGATTGTCGGCGTCGATCCGGGGTGCCAACAATCGATTAGTTTTCATGCGCGGCATGAGGGCCGTGCATGGCGGCGTCGAATCGCGGGGCGGGCAATGGGCTGCGGGTTTTCACGGCAGCGCGGGTTGCAACGCGCGTCGTACGGACATCCCGGCGCTGCATGACGGCATCGATGGGTCTTGCGCGAAAGGGGCGCGAAGCGAAGCGGTGCCCGCCGCCCGGCGCGGGGTGTCGCGCGCCCGATGCGTCGCGGGCGGCGGGTGCGCGGATTGATGCGGGCGGACGAGCGGGCTCATGGCGCAACCGGCGCAACCGACGTTTCGCGCGGCGATTCTTCCGACGAGGGCGCGCCGCGCACGCGGCGCCAGTCGGCATGCAAATCGTGTAGTCAACCTGAATATCCGCAGGGCGTCGCGCGTCATATTTTGATGTCGCCCCTTGGCTGGAAGCGGGTCTTATGCGCTGCGCCCTGTGCGGTTCCGGGAATCCTCCCGGTGCGAGGTTCTGCCGGGAATGCCGGGCCGTGCTGTCCCGAGCCCGCTATGCCTGAACGCCCACCCGATACCGGGTGGTCTGTCGATAGACGGCGTCCGGATGAAGGATCACGTCGCCGCTCAGGCCGGCCATGTTGACCTGGTTCGGAAAGCCGGCCGCCTCCAGGCACAGCGCCGCGTGTGGCGTGCAACGTGTGCCGCCGCTCACGCGCAGGCCATCGAGATAGTTGCCCGTATAGAGTTGCAGGCCCCGCTGATCGGTCGACACGATCAGCTCGCGGCCGCTTTCCGGATCGTAGACGCGTGCGACGGGCCGCGCCTCGTGCGCGCCGTCGCCCAGGACGAAGCAGTGATCGAAGCCGCGCGCGCGGGCCAGTTGCGCGTTCGGCCAGTCGAGGCGCGCGCCGATCGGCGCGCTGTGCCGGAAATCGAACGCGGTACCCGTCACGTCGGCCGTGCCGGTCGGGATCAGCGCATCGTCCACTTCGAGAAACGCGTCGGCGTCGATCCGCAGCAGATGGCCGCGCACGTCGCTGCCCGGCCGCCCGTTCAGGTTGAAGTAGCTGTGATTCGTCAGGTTCAGCGGCGTCGGCGCATCGGTCCGCCCCGTATAGTCGATCGTCAGCGTACCGTCGTCGTCGAGCGTGTAGCGAACCTGCACGGTCACGTTGCCCGGAAAACCCGCGTCGCCTTCCGGCGAATCGAGCCGAAGCGTCAGCCCGCCGCAGTCGTCGATCACGTCCCAGCGCGCGCGATGAAAACCGTTCGCGCCGCCGTGCAGCAGGTTGCCGTTCTCGTTGCGATCGAGCGGGTAGCCGATGCCGTCGAGCTCGAAGCGCGCACCGGCGATCCGGTTCGCCCAGCGGCCGATCGTCGCGCCGAGGTAGGCGCCGGATTCGAGGTACTCGGCCGGCGTGTCGTGCGCGAGCACGATATCGGCAAGGCGCCCCGTGCGGTCGGGCGCGAGCCACGACACGACGGTCGCGCCGAGGTCGCTGATGGCGACACGCATGCCGTGCGCGTTGCGCAGCGTGTAGCGCCGAACGGGTTCGCCGTCGGGCAAGGTGCCCCACGGCTCGGCAAGCACGCGTGCCGCGCCGGGTGTCAGATGGGAGGAATCGGTATCGATGTGCATGAGTGGATGTCGAATGGGCGACGGGCGTCAGTTCGTGGCGGCCGCGCGTTCCTGATATTCGCGCGGCGTGCAGCCGAGTTCGCGCCGGAACACGGCGTACATGTATTGCAGCGACGTGAACCCGCAACGGATCGCGACTTCGGCGCTCGACGCCTGCCGGCCGGCGAGCAGCGCCTGCGCGGCTTCGAGTTTGTGACGCAGGATCTCCTGGTGCACGGTGCGTTGCAGTTCGCGCCGGAAGTGCTCCTCGAGCAGCGAACGCGATACGCCGACGTAGTCGGCAACCTGTTCGGTCTTGATCCCCTGGCACGCGTACTGGCGAATGAAATGCCGCGCGCGCATCACGTGTGGGCTCGCCAGCGGCTGGTGGCGTGTCGATTCGAGCACGTTGATGCCGACCGGCGGCACGAGAATCCGCTGCCCGGGAAAGCGCGCGCCGCGCAGCATCCGGTGCAGCAGGTGCGCGGCGGTACGGCCCATTTCCTCGGTGCCCTGGATCACCGACGACAACGGAATGCGCGTCAGCGTGCGCGTAAGCGGATCGTTGTCGATGCCGATGATCGCCACCTGTTCCGGCACCGCGATCCCGGCGATCAGGCACGCTTGCAGCAGGTGCCGCGCACGCGCATCGGTCACGGCGATCACGCCGACGGGTTTCGGCAGCGCATGCAGCCAGCCGATCAGCTGCTCGATCGCGTGATTCCAGCCCGACGCGCTCGTCGACAGCCCGCGATAGATCGGCGCATCGAGCCCGTCCGCGCGCGCGAGCCGGTCGAACGCGAGCTCGCGCTGCTGCGCCCAGCGGTTCTCCTGCGCGATCGGCAGGCTGTACATCGCGAAATGCGCGAGGCCCGCCCCGATCAGGTGCGTGTACGCGAGCGACACCAGCTTCGGGTTGTCCGTCGCAATATAGGGGACATCGTCCGGATACTGGGCCGGATCCTCGTACGACGAGCCGACCGCGACGATCGGCAGGGGCGAGCCGGCGAGCGCGTCGGCGACGGCGGGATCGTCGAAGTCCGCGATGATGCCGTCGCCGTCGAAGCGCTCGATGCCGGTGAGCCGGCAACGGAAATCGTCTTCGAGGAACAGGTCCCACACGACGCGCGTCGTGTGCAGGTACTGGCCGATGCCGCTGATGATCTCGCGGTCGTAGACCTTGTTCGCGTTGAACAGCAGCGCGATGCGATGCGGTGTCTGGGCGGAAGGGACGCGTGTCATCTCGATCTCGGGGCACGCGCGTCGTGGGGCGCGGTGCCGTTGTCTCCGGGGCGCGCCCGGGTCGGCGGCGCGCGATGTCTGGTGTTCGGCGATTGTAGGGCGGAACGCGCGCCGCGCGCAGCGGCTGGCAAGAAACATTAAGCGTGGTGCGCAATTTCGCAATTGCCGCCCGGCAGGGGCGCGGGCACGATCCAGCCTACCGAATTCGGCCGCGTGCGCCACCCCGACGCGCGTTGCGCTGCAACAAGAACCTGCACGGAGACGCCATGTCGTATTTCGAACACATTCCCGCGATTCGCTACGAAGGCCCGCAATCGGACAACCCGCTGGCATACCACTATTACGACCCCGAGCGGCGTGTGCTGGGCAAGACGCTCGCCGAGCATCTGCGGATCGCCGTCTGCTATTGGCACACGTTCGTGTGGCCGGGCCACGACATCTTCGGGCAGGCCGCGTTCCGGCGGCCGTGGCAGCAGCCGGGCGACGCGCTCGAACGCGCGCGGATGAAGGCCGATGCCGCATTCGAATTCTTCACGAAGCTCGGCACGCCGTTCTATACGTTCCATGACACCGACGTCGCACCGGAAGGCGACAGCCTGCGCGAATACGCGGCCAATTTCGCGCGGATGGTCGACTATCTCGGCGAGCGCCAGCAGGCGAGCGGCGTGCGGCTCCTGTGGGGTACGGCGAACCTGTTTTCGCACCCGCGCTTCGCGGCCGGCGCCGCGACGAACCCGAACCCCGACGTGTTTGCCTGGGCCGCGACCCAGGTGTGCCATGCGCTCGATGCGACCCACCGGCTCGGCGGCGAAAATTACGTGCTGTGGGGCGGGCGGGAAGGGTACGAGACGTTGCTCAATACGGACGTGAAGCGCGAACGCGACCAGTTCGCCCGCTTCCTGTCGATGGTCGTCGAGCACAAGCACCGGATCGGCTTCAAGGGCGCGCTGCTGATCGAGCCGAAGCCGCAGGAGCCGACCAAGCACCAGTACGACTACGACGTCGCGACGGTGCACGGCTTTCTCGTGCAGTACGGATTGCAGAACGAGATCCGCGTGAACATCGAGGCGAACCACGCGACGCTCGCCGGCCACTCGTTCCATCACGAGATCGCGAATGCGTTCGCGCTCGGCGTGTTCGGCAGCGTCGACGCGAACCGCGGCGATCCGCAGAACGGCTGGGACACCGACCAGTTTCCGAACAGCGTCGAGGAGCTGACGCTCGCGTTCTACGAAATCCTGCGTCACGGCGGCTTCACGACCGGCGGGATGAACTTCGACGCGAAGGTGCGCCGCCAGAGCATCGATCCGGAAGACCTGTTCCATGGCCACGTCGGCGCGATCGACGTGCTCGCGCTCGCGCTCGAACGCGCGGCGGTGCTGGTCGAGAACGACCGGCTCGACGCGCTGCGCCGGCAACGCTATGCGCAGTGGGACGACGCGTTCGGCCGCAAGATCCTGTCCGGCGACTATACGCTGGAGTCGCTCGCGGCCGATGCGCTCGCGCGCGGGGTGAACCCGCAGCACGTGAGCGGCGCGCAGGAGCGCTGCGAGAACATCGTGAACCAGGCGATCTACGGGCTGCGCTGACGCCATGTACATCGGACTCGATCTCGGCACGTCGGGCGTGAAGGCGGTGCTGCTCGACCGCGACGGCGCGGTGCGCGCGAGCGCGAGCCGCCCGCTCGCGGTGAGCCGGCCGCAGCCGCGCTGGTCCGAGCAGGCCCCGCGCGACTGGTGGGATGCCGCCTGCGGCGTGCTGGCCGCCCTCGTTTCGGATGCGCGCACGGCGGGCATCGATCCGCGCGACATCGACGCACTCGGGTTGACCGGCCAGATGCATGGCGCGACGCTGCTCGATGCGCACGGTGACGTGTTGCGCCCCGCGATCCTGTGGAACGACGGTCGCGCGGACGCCGAGTGCGCGGAACTGGAACGGCTCGCGCCCGCGCTGCGCGCGGTGGCCGGCAACATCGCGATGCCGGGTTTCACCGCGCCGAAGCTGCTGTGGGTGCGCCGTCACGAACCCGACGTGTTCGCACGCATCGCCCACGTGCTGCTGCCGAAGGACTACCTGCGCTACCGGCTGACCGGCGCATTCGCGACCGATCCGTCGGATGCCGCCGGCACGCTGTGGCTCGACGTCGCGAAGCGCGACTACGACGACACGCTGCTGGCCGCCTGCGGGCTGTCGCGCGCGCAGATGCCGGCCGTGTTCGAAGGCAACCGCATCACCGGCACGCTGCTGCCGGCCGTCGCACGGGCGCTCGGCCTGCGCGAGATCCCGGTGGTGGCCGGCGGCGGCGACAACGCGGCCGGCGCGGTGGGCGTCGGCATCGTGCGGCCCGGCGATGCGCTGCTGTCGCTCGGTACGTCGGGCGTCTATTTCGCGGTGTCCGACGGGTTCCGCGCGAATCCCGAATCGGCGGTGCACAGCTTCTGTCACGCGCTGCCGCAGACGTGGCACCTGATGTCCGTGATGCTGAACGCGGCCGGCTGCGTCGACTTCACCGCGCAACTGGCCGGTTACGACGGCGTCGCGGCGCTGCTCGACGATGCGCAGACGAACGCACGCGCGAGCCGCCCGTGGTTCCTGCCGTACCTGAGCGGCGAGCGCACGCCGCACAACGACGTGAACGCGAAGGGCGTGTTCTACGGGCTCACGCCCGACACGCAGCGCGCCGATCTCGCGAACGCGACGCTCGAAGGCGTCGGCTTCGCGCTGCTCGACGGCATCGACGCGTTGCATGCGGCCGGGCTCGCGCCCGACAGCATCACGGTGATCGGCGGCGGCTCGCGCAGCGCGTACTGGACGCAGATGCTCGCCGACCTGAGCGGCCGTGCGCTGACGCTGCGCGCGGGCGGCGAAGTGGGGCCGGCATTGGGCGCCGCGCGCCTCGCGCATCTCGCGGTCGAACCGCATGCGCGGCTCGGCGACGTGTGCCCGCAGCCGCCCGTCGTCGCGGTGCGCGAGCCGGACATGGCGCGCCACGCGTGGTATCGCGACGTGCGGCGGCCGACGTTTCGCGCGTTGTATCGCGCGCTCGAACCGGTGTTCGCGACGGGCGCTTGACGGGCAAGGCAGTGACTCGATGCGGGCGGCGCATTCCGGCGGCCGCCCGCGGTTCGTGAGGTGGTTCCATAACAAGGAGTCTGGAGACATGAAAACCGTGACGCGTCGTACCGTATTGAGTTCGCTTGCCGGCGCCGCTGCGCTGGCGATGCTCGCGCTGGGCGCACCGCTCGCGCATGCGAGCAAGGACAAGCCGGAAATCGGCTTCTGCATCGACGACCTGCGCGTCGAGCGCTGGTCGCGCGATCGCGACTATTTCGTCGCGGCCGCGACGAAGCTCGGCGCGAAGGTGTCGGTGCAGTCGGCCGACGCGAGCGAGGAGCGGCAGATCTCGCAGATCGAGAACCTGATCTCGCGCGGCGTCGACGTGATCGTGATCGTGCCGTTCAACTCGAAGACGCTCGGCAACGTCGTCGCCGAAGCGAAGAAGGCCGGCATCAAGGTCGTGTCGTACGATCGCCTGATCCTCGATGCGGACGTCGATGCCTATATCTCGTTCGACAACGAGAAGGTCGGCGAGCTGCAGGCGCAGGGCGTGTTCGATGCGAAGCCGAAGGGCAACTACTTCCTGCTCGGCGGCGCGCCGACCGACAACAACGCGAAGATGCTGCGCGAAGGACAACTGAAGGTGCTGAAGCCTGCGATCGATCGCGGCGACATCAAGGTCGTCGGCCAGCAGTGGGTGCCCGAATGGAGCGCGTCGACCGCGCTGCGCATCACCGAGGATGCGCTGACCGCGAACAACAACAAGATCGATGCGATCGTCGCGTCGAACGACGGCACGGCCGGCGGCGCGATCCAGGCGCTCGCCGCGCAGCATCTGGCCGGCAAGGTGCCGGTATCCGGGCAGGACGCGGATCTCGCGGCGGTCAAGCGCGTGATCGCCGGCACGCAGACGATGACCGTCTACAAGCCGCTCAAGCTGATCGCGAGCGAAGCGGCCAAGCTGGCCGTGGATCTCGCGAAGGGCACGAAACCCGCGTTCAACGCGCAGTACGACAACGGCAGGAAGAAGGTCGACACGGTGCTGCTGCAGCCGACGCTGCTCACCAAGCGCAACGTCGACGTCGTCGTGAAGGACGGCTTCTATACCCAGGCGCAGCTGGCGAGCCGGTAAGCGCACGACGGACGCGACGCCCGGCCGCCGCGACGGCGGCCGCGCTGACTGCGAGGCAATGAACGAATGACGGAACCCTTGCTGACGATGCGCGGCATCGTCAAGACCTTCGACGGCGTGAAAGCGCTCGACGGCATCGACCTCACCGTGCGGCCCGGCGAATGCGTCGGGCTGTGCGGCGAGAACGGCGCGGGCAAGTCGACGCTGATGAAGGTGCTGTCGGGTGTCTATCCGCACGGCACGTGGGACGGTGAAATCCGCTGGGAAGGCGCGCCGCTCGCGGCATCCGGCGTGCGCGACACGGAGCGGGCGGGCATCGTGATCATCCACCAGGAGCTGATGCTCGTGCCCGAGCTGTCGGTGGCCGAGAACATCTTCCTCGGCAACGAGATCACGCTGCCGGGCGGGCGCATGCACTTCGCCGCGATGGTCCGGCGCGCCGAGGAACTGCTGCGCGAATTGCGGATCGACTCGATCAACGTCGCGCAGCCGGTGATGAACTACGGCGGCGGCCACCAGCAGCTGATCGAGATCGCGAAGGCATTGAACAAGGACGCGAAGCTGCTGATCCTCGACGAACCGTCGTCGTCGCTGAGCGCCGCCGAAACGCGCATCCTGCTCGACATCGTGCGCGACCTGAAGCGGCGCGGCGTCGCGTGCGTGTACATCTCGCACAAGCTCGACGAGGTCGCGGCCGTCTGCGATACGGTCACCGTGATCCGCGACGGCCGTCATGTCGCGACCGAGCCGATGCGCGCGCTGACCACCGACCGGATCATCGCGATGATGGTCGGCCGCGAGATCCGCGACCTGTATCCGCGCGAGCCGCACGCGATCGGCGAGGTCGTGCTGGAAGCGCGCAACGTGACCTGTCGCGACGTGACGAACGCGCGCCGCAAGCGGGTCGACGACGTGTCGTTCAGCGTGCGGCGCGGCGAGATCCTCGGCGTCGCCGGGCTCGTGGGCGCGGGCCGCACCGAGCTGATGCAGGCGATCTTCGGCGCCTATCCGGGCGCGTGCACGGCGACCGTGCTGATGAACGGCCGGGTGCTGTCGATCCGTTCGCCGGCCGACGCGATCCGCGCCGGGATCGCGATGGTGCCCGAGGACCGCAAGCGCCACGGCATCGTGCCGCAGCTCGGCGTGGGCCACAACATCACGCTGGCGGTGCTGCGGCGCTTCGCGGCGCGCGGGCGGATCGACGCGGCTGCCGAACTCGATGCGATCCGCACCGAGATGCAGCGGCTGTCGGTGCGCGCCGCGCATCCGTTCCTGCCGATCGCGAGCCTGTCCGGCGGCAACCAGCAGAAAGCGGTGCTCGCCAAGATGCTGCTGTCCGAGCCGCGGGTGCTGATCCTCGACGAGCCGACGCGCGGCGTCGACGTGGGCGCGAAGGTGGAGATCTACCGGCTGATCTTCGCGCTGGCGAAGCGCGGCGTCGCGCTGATCGTCGTGTCGTCGGAGCTGCCCGAGGTGCTCGGGCTGGCCGATCGCGTGCTGGTGATCGGCGAAGGCGAGCTGCGCGGCGATTTCGTCAACGACGGCCTGACGCAGGAACAGATTCTCGGCGCCGCGCTGAAGCCCGCGCGGCTGCCCACCGAACCCACCGCTATGAGTGCGACATGAATTCCGAACTTTCTTCCTCGACCCCGGCGACGCCGGATGCCGACGCGCAGCGTTCCGCCGGCCGCACGGCGGGGCTGCCGCTTCGTCAGATCTTCGCGCGCTACAAGCTGCTCGCGCTGCTGCTGGCGGTCGTCGTGATCTGGACGTTCTTCTCGGTGCTGACGGACGGCGCGTTCGTCACCCCACGCAACGTCTCGAACCTGCTGCGGCAGATGTCGATCACCGGCATGCTCGCGTGCGGGATGGTGTTCGTCATCATCGCGGGCGAGATCGACCTGTCGGTCGGCTCGCTGCTCGGGCTGCTCGGCGGCGTCGCGGCGATCCTCGACGTCAACCGCCACTGGCCGGTCGCGGCGACGATCCCGGCCGTGCTCGCGCTCGGCGTGCTGATCGGGCTCTTCAACGGCTGGTGGTCGACCTATCGGCGCGTGCCGTCGTTCATCGTCGGGCTCGGCGGGATGCTCGCGTTTCGCGGGATCCTGCTCGGCGTGACGGGCGGCTCGACGATCGCCCCCGTGTCGGACGGCTTCGTGTTCATCGGGCAGGGCTATCTGCCGCGCCTGGTGGGGGACGGCCTCGCGATCCTGCTGTTCGCGCTCGTGTTGCTGCTGGTGGTGCGGCAGCGCGCGACGCGGCGGCGCTACCGGCTCGCGGTCGCGCCGCCGTGGCAGGACGTCGCGAAGATCGTCGGCGCCGGCGCGGTGCTGTTCGCGTTCGTCGCGACGCTCGACCGCTACGGCGGCATCCCGGTGCCCGTGCTGCTGCTGCTCGTGCTGCTCGGCGTGTTCTCGTGGATCGCGACGCAGACCGTGTTCGGACGGCGCATCTACGCCGTCGGTTCCAACCTCGAAGCGACGCGGCTCTCGGGTGTCGATACCGACCGCGTGAAGCTCGCGATCTTCGCGCTGATGGGGCTGATGTGTGCGTTTGCCGGGCTGGTGAACACGGCGCGGCTCGCTGCCGGGTCGCCGTCCGCGGGCACGATGGGCGAACTCGATGCGATCGCCGCGTGCTTCATCGGCGGCACGTCGATGCGCGGCGGGTCGGGCACCGTCTACGGCGCGCTGATCGGCGCGCTCGTGATGGCGAGCCTCGACAACGGCATGTCGATGCTGGACGTCGACGCGTACTGGCAGATGATCGTCAAGGGCGCGGTGCTGGTGCTGGCGGTGTGGATCGACGTGGTGTCGCGGTCCAATCGGCGCTGACGTGCCGGTCGGCGCCGGTTGGTCGCGAGTCGACAAAGAGGAAGACCATGGAACGAAACACGATGCGCATGCCGGATGTGGCCGTGCTGGCGGCCGGGCCGTTCGCGATGCCGGACGACGGTTCCGTGCTGCGCCTGGCTGACCCGCGCGACCGGCAGGTGATCGCGGATGCATTGCGCGCGCTGCTGCGCGAGCGTGCCGAAGCGCTCGCGTTCGCGATGCGCATGGCCGACCAGTGCGGCCGGCCGCGGCCCGATGCGGCCGATTTCGCGCTGACCGACATCATTCGGCTCGCTCGCATCGTCGAGCGGATCGAGCGGGACGGGGTGGCGAAGCGCGCTGCCATGCCCGCGGACGCGCGCTGACGGGAGAGGCGGCCGACGCGCGGGCCGCAGGCGCGAAAAGCGCCGCACATGCCGTGTGCGCAACGCGGCGAATCGAGGCGCACGCTGCAATGGGTTGATACGCCCGACGTCGGAATCCCGGCGTCGGGCGTTTTTGTTGGCGGGTGACGGCGCGTCGGTGCCTCGCCGATACCAAGGGTTAACCCATATTCGACATTATTTCTGGCGTCGTATAGTGCAGCCGTAGATACAAATATCCACTATTACACAATACTTTCATTCGAGATCGAACGGACGTTCGCGAGCCTGCCACGCGCCATCGGTGTGCGGGCACTGCGCGGCGATGCCGACGTTCCGCGAAGGAGGTGCATGAACATGGACACACGTACACCGCCGCTGCATTCGCAATTTCCCGCCACGGCCGAGGAAGAGGCCTACGCACACGTGCTCTACCGTATCCGGATGGGGACGTACAAGGCCGGCGACCGCCTGATTCCCGAGGACATCGCCGCCGAGATCAATACGAGCCGCATGCCGGTGAGGGAAGCGTTCCGTCGGCTCGCCAGCGAAGGGCTGGTCGCGATCCGTCCGAATCGCGGCGCGATCGTGCGGGGGCTCGACGTCGACGAGATGGAGGTGGTGTTCGGCATGCGTGGCGTACTCGAAGGGCTGGCGGCGCGCATGGCGCTGCCGAACATCACGCCGCAGCATGTCGACGAACTGACGCGCCTGATCGACGTGATGGCGCGCGCCGAACCGGACGGCCAGCAGTGGGTGACCGCGCATCGCAGCTTTCACGAGTATCTGTGCCAGCTGTGCGGGCGCCAGCGCCTGGTCACGCAGATTGCCGGGCTGCATACGGTGGTGGAACCGCACATGCGTCTGTGGCTCGAGCGAGCCTACAAGCCGAAGACGTCGCGCGACGACCACATGGGGCTGATCGACGCGATCCGGGGTGGCGATCCTGCCGCGCTCGAGGCCGCGGTGCGCGAGCACATCGAAGCGACCGTCCCGGCCGTACGCGACTGGATGACGGGCGGGCACTGACGGAAACAGGGCGAGGCGATGGCTGTCGACTCGTGCCTATCGATCAGTGATCCGAACGAATTGTCGGGCAAAACACCTGCAACACGATCACGCAGTCATTTCCCACGAAACACGTTACGGAGTGTCGATATGAAACGACCCATGATGAGATTCCTGCTGCTCGTCGCCGTCCTGCTGGCGGCCGCGCAGGCCCACGCGAAAGAGTGGAAGGACATCCGGATCGGCTATGAAGGCGCGTACCCGCCGTTTTCGTCGATGCAGCCCGACGGCACGCCGGTGGGCTTCGACATCGACGTCATCCATGCGCTGTGCGCGCAGATGCACGCGAACTGCACGCTGGTGCAGATCGGCTGGGACGGCTTGCTGCCCGCGCTGATGGCCGACAAGGTCGACGCGATCGTCGCGTCGGTCGCGATCACCGCCGAGCGCAAGCAGAAGGTCGCATTCACGGACAAGTACTACAACACGCCGCGGCGGCTGGTCGTCGCGAAAAACAGCCCGATCAAGGACGCGACGCCGGCGGAACTCAAGGGCAAGCGCGTCGGCGTCCAGCGCGGCACGCTGGCCGACAAGTACGCGAGCGCGTACTGGGTGCAGAACGGCGTGCAGCTGGTGCGCTACCCGACCCAGGACGAGGTTTATCTCGATCTGCGCTCGGGCCGCATCGATGCCGCGTTGCAGGACGCGACCGCCGCCTATTCCGCGTTCCTGACGAAACCGGAAGGCGCCAACTTCAAGTTCGTCGGCACGCCGATCGTCGGGACGACGCCCGAGCAGAAGACGCTGCTGGGCGAAGGTTACGGCATTCCGGTGCGCAAGACCGACGACGATCTCCGTCAGCAACTGAACCAGGCGATCACGGCCATTCGCGCGAACGGCGTGTATCAGTCCATCGAGAAGAAGTACTTCGATTTCGACATCTACTGATCGTCCGCCGATCGGCATCGCGCCGGCGTGCAGGTATGCGCCGGTGCGGCCGGAACGAACCGCCAGCGCGCGGGAAAGGAGCGTCATGTCCGAGTTGCAGCAATACCTGCCGGCCCTGTTGCGCGGCGCCCAGATGACGATCGTGCTCGCCGTGCTGTCTGCCGCGCTCGCCGTGTGCATCGGCATGGCGGGCGCGATGGCCAAGCTGTCGGGCTCGCGCGTGCTGGTGTCGGCGGCCACCGCGTACACCACGCTGATTCGCGGCGTGCCGGAGTTCGTGATGATGCTGCTGGTGTTCTACGGCGGCCAGATCGTGCTGAACCGGCTGTCGGCCGTGTTCGGCCTGCATGCGCCCGACGTCGACGCGTTCGCCACCGCGGTGCTGACGATCGGTTTCATCTTCGGCGCGTACTACACGGAGACGTTTCGTGGCGCGATCCTCGGTGTGCCGCGCGGCCAGATGGAGGCGGCGCGCGCATACGGATTCTCGGGCTGGCTCGCGTTTCGCCGCATCCTGTTGCCGCAGATGGCGCGGCTCGCGTTGCCCGCCGCCCTGAACAACTGGCTGGTGCTGCTCAAGACCACGGCGATCGCGTCGTTGATCGGCCTGCACGACGTGATGTTCATCTCGGACCAGGCCGGCCGCACGACCCAGGCGCCGATGACGTTCTATCTGGCCGCCTGCGCGGTGTATCTGCTGGTGACGTCGGGATCGACGGCGTGCATGGCGCGCGCCCGCGTCCGGCTGAACCGCGGCATGCGCGAGGGGAGGCTGCACGGATGAGCCATGAACAATGGATCGCGCTGCTGGGCGCGTACGCCGGCGGGCTGTGGGTCACGGTGCAGCTGACCGTGGGTTCGCTCGCTCTCGGGTTGCTGCTCGCGATTCCGCTGGCGGTGTTGCGCGTGTCGCCGAACCGTTTCGTGCACGGCCCGGTGGCGGTCTATACGTGGTTCATGCGCGGCACGCCTCTGCTCGCGCAGCTGATGATCGTCTATTACGGCTTCGGCCAGTTCCAGTGGGTGCAGGACGCGTGGCAGCGCGGCAATCCGCTGCTGTTGCTGCTGCGCGATCCGTTCGGCTGCGCGATGATCGCGCTGACGGCGAACACCTGCGCGTACACCGTCGAAATCCTCGCCGGTGCGATCCGCGCGACCGCGTACGGCGAAATCGAAGCGGCGCAGGCATACGGGATGTCGCGTGCGACCGCCTGGCGCCGCATCGTGTTGCCGTCGGCGCTGCGCCGCTTCCTGCCTGCCTACAGCAACGAAGTCATCCTGATGCTGCACGGTACGTCGCTCGTCAGCGCGATCACGCTGATCGACCTGACGGGCGCGGCGCGAGACTTCTACGCGAACTACTACGCACCGTTCGAGGCGTTCATTTCCGTCGGCACCGTCTACTTCGCGTTGACCGGGCTCGTCGCGCTGCTGATCCGCGCAACCGAGCGCCGCCTGCTCGTTCACTTGCGGCCGCTGCCGCTTTCCCCGCTCGCCCCATCGCGGAGCCACGCCACATGAATGCACTGTCCGTCGAAAATCTTCACAAGCGCTACGGCGACAACGAGGTGCTGAAAGGCGTCTCGCTGGCGGCCCACCCGGGCGACGTGATCAGCGTGATCGGTTCGTCGGGATCGGGCAAGAGCACGCTGCTTCGATGCATCAATTTCCTCGAATCGCCTTCGTCGGGCCGCGTCTCGCTCGGCGGCGGTGAGGTGAGGACGTCGGTCGACCGCAGCGGCCGGATCAGGATCTCGGATCCCGTCCAGTTGCGCCGGATGCGCACGCGGCTCGCGATGGTGTTCCAGCATTTCAATCTGTGGGCGCACATGACGGTGCTGCAGAACGTCGTCGAGGCGCCGCTGCACGTACTGAAGCTCGGCCGCGCGGAGGCGCGCGAGCGGGCGGAACGCTATCTCGAGCAGGTGGGCATGACGCGTTTCGCTGATGCGTATCCGGCGCACCTGTCCGGCGGCCAGCAGCAGCGTGTCGCGATCGCCCGCGCGCTCGCGATGGAGCCCGACGCGCTGTTGTTCGACGAGCCGACGTCGGCGCTCGATCCGGAGCTGGTCGGCGACGTGCTCAAGGTGATGCGCGATCTCGCGCGCGAAGGCCGCACGATGATCGTCGTCACGCACGAGATGGGCTTCGCGCGCGAAGTGTCGAACCACGTGATGTTCCTGCACGAGGGCATCGTGGAGGAGGAAGGTCATCCACGCGACATTTTGAAGACGCCGAAAAGCGGGCGGTTGCAGAAGTTCCTGTCCGGCGGGCTCAAATAGCGGGAACCGGCGGCCGGTTCGGGTCGGTGCCGCGCACGCAAGACACGACCATGGAAGAGACGAAACCAGGAAGGTACTCATGCACACTCTGAAGCAGAACGACATCGATCACGTCCTTCATCCATACACGAACCTGAGCCGCCATCGCGATGTCGGGCCGATGGTGATCGAGCGCGGCGAAGGCGTCTACGTGTACGACACGGAAGGCAACCGCTATATCGAAGCGCTGAGCGGCCTGTTCTGCGCGTCGCTGGGGTTCGGCGAATCGCGGCTCGCCGACGCGGCGGACCGCCAAATGCGCAAGCTGCCGTTTTATCACGCGTTCGGTCATAAGTCATCCGAACCGTCGATCCTGCTGGCCGAGAAACTGATCGCGATGGCGCCCGTGCCGATGTCGAAGGTGTTCTTCGCGAACTCGGGTTCCGAAGCCAACGACACCGCGATGAAGCTGATCTGGTATTACAACAACGCGCTCGGCCGGCCGCTGAAGAAAAAGATCATCGCACGCACGCGGGCGTACCACGGCGTGACGATCGCGTCCGCGAGCCTGACCGGCCTGCCGAATAACCATCGCGACTTCGACCTGCCGATCGATCGCATCCTGCATACGGACTGCCCGCACTACTACCGCCATGCGCTGCCGGGCGAATCGGAGGAGCAGTTCGCGACGCGCTGCGCCGAGTCGCTCGAGCAACTGATCCTGCGTGAAGGGCCCGACACGATCGCCGCGTTCTTCGCCGAGCCGATCATGGCGTCGGGCGGCGTGATCGTCCCGCCGGCCACTTATATGGAGAAGATCCAGCGCGTGCTGAAGCGGTACGACATCCTGCTCGTGGCCGACGAGGTCATCTGCGGGTTCGGTCGCACCGGCAACATGTTCGGCTCGGAAACCTTCGGCATGCAGCCCGACATGATCGTCGTCGCCAAGCAGCTGTCGGCCGGCTACCTGCCGATCTCGGCGCTGATGGTCAACGATGCGATCTATCGCGCTCTCGTAGCCGAAAGCGAAAAGATCGGCACCTTCGGCCACGGCTTCACGTACAGCGGCCATCCGGTTTGCGCGGCCGTCGCGCTCGAGACGCTGCGCATCTACGACGAAGACGGCGTGCTCGACCACGTGCGCAGCGTGATCCCGCACTTCCAGCAGCGCGTGGCCGATCTCGCCGAGCATCCGCTCGTGGGCGAGGCGCGCGGGGCCGGGCTGCTCGCGGCGGTCGAACTGGTCGCCGACAAGGCGACGAAAACGCCGTTCCCGCCGTCCGAAGGCGTGGCGGCCCAAGCCGGCGAGCGGGCGCTGGCACACGGCGTGATCACGCGCGCGCTCGGCGATGCGTTCAATTTCTGCCCGCCGTTGATCATCACGCACGACGAAATCGACCAGTTGTTCGATGCGTCGAAACGGGCGCTCGACGACACGCTCGCGTGGCGCCGGTCGCTGGCCGCACGCTGAATCGGGAGCGCACCATGAGGAATTTCGAACAACCGGGCCGCTCGCTCGTGATGTCGACCGGTGCGATGGCCGCGACGTCCCATCCCGCGTCGACGCTGGCTGCCATCCGGATCCTGGAAGCGGGCGGCAACGCGATGGACGCCGCGATTGCCGCGTGCGCGGTGCAATGCGTCGTCGAGCCGGGCTCGACCGGCATCGGCGGCGACTGCTTCGCGCTCTATTCGCGCGGCGGTAGCGACGACATCGTCGGCTTCAACGGGTCGGGCTGGGCGCCGGCCGCCGCCAGCGTCGAGCGGCTGGGCGCGCTCGGCGTCACGTCGATCGAGCGCCACTCGCCGCACGCGGTGACGGTGCCCGGCGCGGTCGACGCATGGGCAACGCTCGCGCGCGACCACGGCTCGCTACCGCTCTCCGCATTGCTTGCGCCGGCGATCCGGTTCGCGCGTGACGGCTATGCGGTCGCGCCGCGCGCGGCGGCGGACTGGGCGCATCAGGCGCAACTGCTGTCGCTGGACGCTACGAGCCGCGCGCAGATGCTGGTCGCCGGCCAGGCACCACGGGCAGGCAGCGTGCATCGGCAGCCGCTGCTGGCACGCACCCTCGAGGCGATCGCGCAAGCGGGCCCGCGCGTGTTCTACGAAGGCGGGGTCGCGGAGGACATCGTGGCGCGCCTGCGCAGCATGGGCGGCCTGCATACGATGGACGACTTCGCGGCGTTCCATGGCGAATACGTGACGCCGATCACCGCGCGCTTTCGCGGTTACGACGTGCACGAGTGTCCGCCGAACGGACAGGGCGTCATCGCGCTGCTGATGCTGAAGCTGCTCGAAGGCTTCGATGCGAACGACGATCCGCTCGGCGCCGAGCGCCTGCACCGCGAGATCGATGCCGCGCGCGTCGCGTATGCGCTTCGCGACGTGCTGCTGGCGGATCCGCGCCGGCGGCCGATGGACGTCGGCGCGCTGTTGTCGGAGGCATCCGTCGAATCGCTGCGTACGCGCATCGCGGCGCTGCACGCGATCGGCGCGCCGGTCGCGGCGCCGGTGGAGCACAAGGACACGGTCTACATCTGCGTGGTCGACAAGGATCGCAACTGCGCGAGCTTCATCAACTCGCTGTTTCATCCGTTCGGCAGCGGCATCATGTCCGCGCAAACGGGCGTGATGCTGCACAACCGCGGCCAGAGCTTCACGCTCGAAGCAGGCCACCCGAACGCGATCGCACCGCGCGCGAGGCCGATGCACACGATCATTCCCGGCATGGTGACCCGCGACGGCAAGGTGCAGATCACGTTCGGCGTGATGGGCGGCCACTACCAGGCGATGGGGCATGCGCACTTCCTGTCGAAGGTGCTCGACTACGGCCTGGACCTGCAAACGGCGATCGACCTGCCGCGCATCTTTCCGCGGCCGGGCACCGATCAGGTCGAGGTCGAATGCACGATGCCCGCGGCGGTGCGCGAAGCGCTCGCGCGTCGCGGCTTCAACCTCGTCGCGCCGAGCTGGGCGATCGGCGGCGCGCAGGCGATCCGGATCGACTGGGAGGCCGGCACGCTGATCGGCGCGTCCGACCATCGCAAGGACGGCTGCGCGCTGGGCATCTGACACCGGCGTGCGCGTTATCGGCACACGAAAAAGGGGTGACGCATCATGCAGAAGCAGTCGGTCGTACGCGGAGACGGCGCGATCCGCCGCGAATCGCCCTACGGTTCGTCGAAGGAGAACACCTATGCGGGCGTGGTGTCGTTCATGCGGCGCCTGTATACAAAGGAGCTGGCCGGCGTCGATCTCGCAGTGACCGGGGTGCCGCTCGATATCGCGACGACCAACCGTCCGGGCGCACGGCTCGATCCGGCGTTCGCGCCCGGCACCGGCACGCCCGTGCCGGGCGGCCTGTCGAGCGCACAGGCGTTGTCGATCCTCCGCGGGCTCACGTCGGTCGACCTGGTCGGCGCGGACGTGGTCGAGGTCGCACCCGCCTACGATCATGCGGACATTACCGCGCTGGTCGCCGCGCACGTGGCGAGCGAGCTGATCTGCCTGTTCAGGCACCGCGCTCGCGCGGCACGGCACAGGTAGAACCGCGGGACGCGCGGGCGCTTCGTATCGCCTTCATCAATTCGTTATCCAAATCAAATGACGAATGATGTCTGAAGCACGTCAATCAGATGAATCAATCACGCAACGACAGGAGAGCACGGCAATGAAATGGATCGCATCGACCACCCTCGCATGCGCGGCCGGCATGGGCGGCACCGCATTCGCGCAAAGCTCGGTCACGCTTTACGGCGTCATCGACGAATCGATTCAGTACACGCACAACACCGGCGGCGCAAGCAACCAGGTCAAGCTGCAGTCGGGGCAGATGTCCGTCAGCCAGTGGGGGCTGAAAGGCACGGAGGATCTCGGCGGCGGCCTGAGTGCGCTGTTCAACCTGCAGAACGGCTTCAACGTGAACAGCGGCAAGATGAGCGGCGGCCTGCTGTTCGGACGCAAGGCGTTCGTCGGGCTGGCGGGCGGATTCGGCACGGTGACGGCCGGCCGTCAGCAGGATACGTTGCAGGATCTGGTGTTGCCGGTGCAGGGCAACAATTTCCTCGAGTACTTCACGGCGCCCGGCGACGTCGACAATGCCGACGGTTCGGTCCGCAACAGCAATGCGGTCAAATGGGTGAGCCCGTCGTGGGGCGGCCTGCAGGTGGCCGCGATGTACGGGTTCGGCGGCGTGGCCGGCTCGGTCGGCTCGGGCCAGGCGTACAACGCGGCGATGTCGTACACGGCCGGGCCATTGACCGTCGCGGCCGGTTACGCGCATCTGGACAACGGTAACGCGGCACTGTCGACGCGCGGGGCAAGCAGTGCCGATACGATCTTCCTGTCGCCGGTCAATAACGCGTACGCGACGGCCAGCGCGGTGAATATCGCGCGCGCCGGCGTGAGCTACGTGCTCGGCGCATTCACGGTGGGCGGCCACTACAGTTATGCCGAATACCTGCGCGACGGCAATTCGACGTTCGGAACGGCCGAGCACTACAACAACGGCTCGGTGTTCGTCGCGTGGCAGGCTTCGCCCGCGCTGCTGTTCGAGACAGGTTACAACTACCTGAAATCGCACGGCGATTCGTCGGCCACCTACCAGCAGGTCACGCTCGCGGCCGACTACGCGCTCAGCAAGCGCACCGATCTCTACGCGACGATGAGCTACGGGCATGCATCGGGCAGCAACGGCGCGGGCCCCGCGCAGGCGGTGATTGCGGACGCCTACGTCGATGGCGGCAAGGCGACCCAGGAGCTTGCGATCGTCGGCATTCGCCACCGCTTCTGATCGAATGCACCGCGCATCATGGCAGCGGCGCGCCCCACGCCGCCGTCACGTCGCCGCCGAGCCGCCATTCGCTGAACGGGCGGCGAGGCGCGATGATCGCCGGCAGGCGGCGATCGTGAAAGCGTGCGTAGTACGGCTCGACCCAGCTCAGTTCGTCGCGGAACGTCCACGGAAACAGGTCCTGCTTGATCGGCGTGATCTTCGTGAAACTCGCGGGATCTTCCACCGCGTCGATCACGAGGTTCGCGAGGCGGCCGATCGCACCGTCGTTTTCTCGGTAGAGATCGATGTTGCGCTGCT
Organism: Burkholderia sp. Se-20373; assembly: GCF_017104705.1. NCBI lineage: Bacteria > Pseudomonadati > Pseudomonadota > Betaproteobacteria > Burkholderiales > Burkholderiaceae > Burkholderia > Burkholderia sp. Se-20373. Next base: position 20,255 of record NZ_JAAGPH010000127.1, read on the forward strand.
GAACGAGTTCGGCCGCGAACACGAGCGGCAGCAGCGCGAACGTGTGGTAATGCAGTGCGCGGTCGCCGCGCTTGACCTCGCGCTCGAGCGAACCGTCCGGGCGGATGTCGCGAATGCCTTCGCGCACCCGCAGCAAGCCGGAATCGATCAGGCTGGCATTGTCGGTGACGGTGCCGATCGCGATCAGGTTGAGCCCCGCCCAGTACACGAGATTGTTGTGCAGGTGGTTGATCGCTTCCGCATTGCGGGTCGCGATCGCGATGCGTTCGAGCCACGGGTCGATCGCGTTGAACTTCCCGCGGTTCGCCTCGCGCAACCCGCGCGGCATGCGCAGGATCACCATCGCGAAATCGGTGCCGGCCCACGAGCGCTCGTAGTCGCCCTGATAACCGGAGATCGGGCCCATCAACGCATCCGATTGCGCCCAACTGTCGAGCAGCGTCAATGCGCACGACCAGTCGCCGTGATCCGCCGCCGTGTTCAGCCTGGCGACGAAGTCGCGCATCGGCTTCACGTCGCGCGCATAGCCGGTGGGGTCGTCGTAGTAGCCGGGCGGGTCGATCGTCCGCACGGGGGCAGGCACTTCGCATGCATGGCTGGCGGAGACGGTGCCGACGAGTGTACCGACGGCGAACAGGACGGCGAACATGGTGCGAACGGAACGGGCGCGCATGGGGGGCTCGACGGTGATGTTTCGGGTTGGACGCGGGACCGAAGGCAGTCTAGCGCCCGAGGCTTTCGCCCGGCTTTCCGGGGCGAGCCGGTGCCGCCGGCCCGGCAGGACGCCCGTGCGCTGCATGGCGAGCGTGGCGGCTTCGCATGACAGGCGATACGCTATGCTGTCGTCCTCACCCGCCAGCCCGATCCGATGAAGCGTCCGTCGTTCTCCACCCAACTCGTCATGCTCTGGGCACTCGTCGCGGCGCTGTGCGCGACGCTGGTCGCGGTCGTCTGGATCACGGCGAGTTCCGCCGAGAGTCAACAGGTCGCCAGCGCGAAGGCCGCCGGCGCGTCGGCCTGCGAAGCGGTCGCGTCGCGTTACAGCGCGTCTTCCGCGTCGCCGGGCGCCGGGCCCGCCCCGGAGCTGATGCATGCGATCCTCGACATCGTGCTCTCCCGTGCCCCCGACATGGAAGGCGGGTTCTGGATGCCCGGCGCCGCCCCCGCGGCAAGCGGCTTTCTCGCGTATTCCTTTCCCACCTACCAGGGCAGCGGCGTCAAACACGACGTACCGGAAGCGGAAACGCCGCTGATCCTCCGCACGCTGCGCGCCGCGGCCGCGACGCGTGCCGCGACCGCGAACGTCGTCGAAAGCGCGCAGGATGCCGTGATTGCGGCGGCCTGCCCGGTGCGCGGCGGATCGGGGCTGTACGTGTGGATGCTGACGCGTGCGCGCCCGCCGCTGGGCCGGCACGGCGAGTTGCTGGCCACGGGCCTCGCGGCCGTCCTCGCCGTGATCCTGGCGATCGCGGCGGCGCTGGCCGTGGCGCTGCGCCGATGGAAGCGCAATCTCGCGCGGATCGAGAGCGGGCTGGGGGCCGACGGTCGCGCGCATCACCTGCCGTACGTCGGCGAGCCCGATCTCGACCGCGTCATCGATGCGTTCAACGAGCGGGCGCGGCGCGCGGACCTGCTGCAGCAGCAGGCCGACGAACTGCGCACGCGCCTCGCGCAGGCCGAACGCTTCGGCATGCTGGGCAAGCTGGCCGCGCAGGTCGCGCACGAGATTCGCAATCCGATGGGCGCGATGCGGCTGAAGGCGGAAAACGCGCTGGCCGGCGATGGCCGGCGGCAGCAGGACGCGCTGCGCGTGATCCTCGCGCAGATCGAGCGCATCGATGCGCAATTGTCGAGCCTGCTCGCGCTGACGCAGCCCGTGCGCTCACAAGCGACACGGGTCGACGTCGACGCGTGGCTCGCGCAGGTCGTCGACGCGCATCGCGAACTGGCGCAGCGGCAAGCGATCGACCTGACGCTGTCGCTCGGCGGGCAGGGCGAACGGCTGGCATGGCCGTCGGATCGTCCTGCTTTCGATCCCGACCAGATGCGGCGGGCGCTCGATAATCTGCTGCTCAACGCGCTGCACCACGTGGGCGACGGCGGCGCGATCACGCTTGCCGCCGAGCGGCGCACGTTCGCCGGGCGCGACTGGCTGTGCCTCACCGTGTCGGACAGCGGCCCCGGCGTGCCGGCCGCGCAGCGCGAGCGGATTTTCGAGCCGTTCGTGACGGGCCGCGCGGAGGGCACGGGCCTTGGTCTGGCCGTCGTGCGCGAAGTGGCGGCGGCGCACGGCGGGCACGCGCGCCTCGACGGGGGCGCCGCATTCGTGATTGAAATTCCATGGCAAACATCCTCATAGTCGACGACGACGCGGCCTTTCGCGACAGCCTCGCCGAAACGCTCGCCGATCTCGGTCATCGGGCCGTCGAGGCCGCCTCCGGCCGCGCCGCGCTCAGTACGCTGCGCGACGGCGAAGGCGTCGAATGCATCTTTCTGGATTTCCGCCTGCCGGATCTGGACGGGCTGGCCGTGCTCGCGCAACTGCGCGACGATCCCGCGCTGGCCGCGATTCCGGTCGTCATGCTGACGGCCCATGCGACCAGCGACAACACGATCGAAGCGATGCGGCTCGGTGCATTCGATCACCTGACGAAGCCGATCGGGCGTCGCGACATCGCGCAACTGCTCGAACGCATCGTGTCGGCGAATCAGCCGCCCGCGCGCGCGCCGCGCGACAGCGATTTCGCGGGCGAACCGTCGGCGGACCGACCGCGACTGCTGGGCGTGAGCGCCGCGATGCGCGACGTGCAGAAGCAGGTCGGCCGCGCCGCGATGAGCGACGCGACCGTGCTCCTGACCGGCGAGACGGGCACGGGCAAGGAGGTGGCCGCCCGCGTGCTGCATGCGGCGTCGGCCCGGCACGCGGGGCCGTTCGTCGCCGTCAACTGCGCGGCCATCCCGGCCGACCTGCTCGAAAGCGAGTTGTTCGGGCATCGTCGCGGCGCGTTCACGGGCGCGCATGCCGATCGCGCGGGGCGGCTCGTCGAGGCCGACGGCGGCACGCTCTTTCTCGACGAGATCGGCGACATGCCCGCCGCGATGCAGGCGAAACTGCTGCGCGCGCTGCAGGAGCGTCAGGTGATGCCGCTCGGCGCGGATCGCGCCACGGCGATCGACATTCGCGTCGTGGCCGCGACGCACCGCGACCTTGCCGCGGCTGTCGCGGACGGCACGTTCCGCGAAGACCTCTTCTATCGGCTGAACGTCATTCCGCTGCACCTGCCGCCGCTCGCGGAGCGTGTGGCCGACATCCTTCCGCTCGCCGCGCATTTCCTCGGCAGCGCGGCGGGCACGCGCGCGCTGCATCTGACGAACGACGCCCAGCGCGCGCTGCTCGATCATCGCTGGCCGGGTAATGTGCGGGAACTGCGCAACGTGATGGAGCGGGCGGCCGCGCTCGCCCCCGGGCCTGCCATTGGCGCGGCCGATCTCGGCCTGGCCGCCGGGCCGGCGCGCGAGCCGCACGCCGATGC
>NZ_JAAGPH010000128.1:0-23605 GCF_017104705.1 Burkholderia sp. Se-20373
GGCGCGCGGGGCCGGCGAGCGCGGCGCGCAGCGCATCGCCGACGGCGCGCGCGAGCGCTTCGCTTTGCGCTTCCTGGGTGTCGAAAGCGTGAATCTCGATCACATCTCCTCCGGACTGCTTTGTCTGTTCAAGTCGTACGAATCGTGGGGCACGTTGCCGCGTACGGTGGCGTGCGCGGCAACGGTTTGCATCAGTTCTCTTCTTCGAGCCAGCAGGTGTCGTGCTGCGCGAGCATCGCGCTCGCCGCGGCCGGCCCCCACGTGCCCGCCGCATACGGCTTCGGCGGCTTCAGCGTGCGTGCCCATTCGTTCAGGATAGGCTCGACCCAGCGCCATGCGGCTTCCTGTTCGTCGCGGCGCACGAAGAGGGCGAGACGGCCGTTGATCACGTCGAGCAGCAGGCGCTGGTACGCCTCCATCTGCCCTTCCTTGAAGAACTGGTCGAACGCGAGGTCGAGGTGCACGCTCGCGAGGTTCATCCCTTCGCCGGGCTGCTTCGCGAGGCAGTACAGGCGGATCGTCTCGTTCGGCTGCAGCCGGATCACGAGGCGGTTCGAACCGGGACGCAGCGCGGTGGGCCCGAGCGCCGAATGCGGCACCGGGCGGAAATTGACGACGATCTCCGCGACGCGATCGGCCAGCCGCTTGCCGGTGCGCAGGAAGAACGGCACGCCGGCCCAGCGCCAGTTCTCGATCTCGACCTTCAATGCGACGAAGGTTTCGGTCTGGCTGTCGGGCTTCACGCCCGGTTCGGTTGCGTAGGCCGGCACCTGCGCGCCCTTGATCACGCCCGCATGATACTGGCCGCGCACGGCCACCTTGCCGATGTCGCGCGGATCGACGGGCTTCAGCGCGCGCAGCACGCGCAGCTTCTCGTCGCGCACCGAATCCGAATCCATCGAATGCGGCGGCTCCATCGCGACGATCGACAGCAGCTGCAGCAGGTGGTTCTGCACCATGTCGCGCAGCGCGCCGGTATTGTCGTAGAAATCGCCGCGTGCCTCGACGCCGAGCTCCTCGGCGATCGTGATCTGGATGCTCTCGACCCATTCGCGGCGCCACAGCGGCTCGAACAGCGCATTGCCGAAGCGCAGCGCGAGCAGGTTCTGCACGGGTTCTTTGCCGAGGTAGTGATCGATCCGGTAGATCTGGCCTTCCGCGAAGATCTCGCCGACCGCGTCGTTGATCGCGTTCGACGACTTCAGGTCGTAGCCGAGCGGCTTTTCGAGCACGATGCGCGAGCCTTCGCTCAGGCCGACCGACGCGAGCGCCTTGCAGATCGGCACGAACAGCGACGGGCCCGTCGCGAGATAGAACACGCGGATGCCGGGCAGCGATGCCACCGCGTCGCGCAGCACGACGTAGTCTTCCGCGCGGCCGAGATCGAGGTGCACGTACTCGATGCGGTCGAGGAAGGACTTCCACGCCGCTTCGTCGAATGCCTTGCCGGCAGCCTTGGCCGCGTGCGGCTTCACGTGCGTGTCGACCCACTCGAGATAGGACGCCCGATCCGATTCATGACGCGCCACGGCAACGATCCGGCCGCTCTCCGCCAGCATGTTCGCACGGTGCGCCTCGAACAGCGCTGGCAGGATCTTGCGCATCGACAGATCGCCGGTGCCGCCGAAAAGTACGAAGGTAAAGCTGGAATCGGTATGCATGTGTCTCCGCCGGGTTGGGGGTGCTCGGAAGCGATCCGTAGTGCGATAAAAATATTTTTGACACTGAATTGTAGTTTAACTACAATCCGCCGCAAGGGGTAGCACCTGGGTGAAGAAAAAAAGAAGTGCGGTCGATGAACTGCACGAGCTTCATCTTCGGGAACGCCTTGTGCCGAATGTTATCGGACATTGACGGCGCGCATCGTCAGCGCGGCGTCGGCCCCGGGCTCGCGCCGCATCATCGCGGCGGGCCAGAAACACCAAGAGGAGACACGCCGTTGAATCTCGATTCACGCTTTCTGTAAGAGCCCGGCCGGTCATCGGCCCCGTACGCTGCATGCGTCCCGCGGCTCGATTTCCCCGTCGTTATCAAGAAGCCGGTTCCCCGTCGGGGAACTTCACGAGTTGATTCAGTCTGGAGGAGATAAGTAATGAAAGTTCGCTCGATCATGGGCGCGCTCTGCGCCGCAGGTCTGATGGCCGGCGCCGTGGCGGCGCAGGCAGCCGAGAATGTGACGGTGCTGCACTGGTGGACCTCGGGTGGCGAGTCGAAGGCCGTCGGCGTGTTGAAGGACGACGTGCAGAAGCAGGGCTACGTGTGGAAGGACTTCGCGGTCGCGGGCGGCGCCGGCGCCGCGGCCATGACCGCGCTGAAGACCAAGGTGATCAGCGGCGACGCACCGTCGGCCGCGCAGATCAAGGGCCCGCTGATCCAGGACTGGGCCGACCAGGGCGTGCTCGTCAACATCGATTCCGCTGCCGGCGACTGGAAGCAGAACCTGCCGCCGGAAATCGACAAGATCATCAAGTACAAGGGCCACACCGTCGCGGCGCCGTTCTCGGTGCACCGCGTGAACTGGCTGTACATCAACAAGGCCGCGCTCGACAAGGTCGGCGCGAAGGTGCCGACCACCTGGCCTGAATTCTTCGCAGTGGCCGACAAGCTGAAGGCCGCGGGCATCCAGCCGGTCGCGATGGGCGGCCAGCCGTGGCAGGACCTGACGCTGTGGGAAGACGTCGTGCTGTCGCAGGGCCCGGCGTTCTACAAGAAGGCGCTGGTCGACCTCGACCAGGCGACGCTGACCTCGCCGCAGATGCTGTCCGTGTTCGACACGGTGCGCAAGATCCAGGGCTACTTCGATACCGGCCGTAACGGCCGCGACTGGAACCTCGCGACCGCGATGGTGATCAACGGCAAGGCCGGCATGCAGTTCATGGGCGACTGGGCGAAGGGCGAGTTCGAGAACGCCGGCAAGAAGGCGGGCAAGGACTACATCTGTGCGGCGGTGCCGGGCACGGCGAATGCCTATACGTTCAACGTCGATTCGTTCGTGTTCTTCCAGCAGAAGGGCGAGAAGAACGCGACGCCGGGCCAGCTCGCGCTCGCGAAGACGATCATGACGCCGGACTTCCAGGAACAGTTCAGCCTGCTGAAGGGTTCGGTGCCGGTCCGCCTCGGCGTGAAGATGGACAAGTTCGACGACTGCGCGAAGAAGTCGTATGCCGACGAGCAGACCGCGATCAAGTCGGGCGGCTTCGTGCCGTCGCTCGCACACGGGATGGCGCAGAGCGACGCGACCGCCGGCGCGATCACGGACGTCGTGACGAAGTTCATGAACTCGCAGCAGGATTCGAAGAGCGCGGTCGCCGCGCTCGCGAAGGCCGCGAAGGTCAAGTAACGCGCGACAGGCGCCCGGCCGGAAACGCTTCATCGGCCGGGCGTTTTTGCATGTGCAGCAAACGGGCTCGCCCGCGAAGCCCGTGCCGTACCCGGCGCCGGCCCGGCCTGCGTCGCCCTCGTTCCAGGAGTCGAATCAAGTGGCTGCCCCTCTTAGCGGAAACGGATCCGGCGCTGCCGCCGCACGGCGTACGTCGCCGATGTCGGCCTTCGCCGATCGCTGGATCCCGAAGCTCGTGCTTGCGCCGAGCGTCGCGATCGCCGTGGTGTTCATCTACGGCTTCATCCTGATTACCGGCTATCTGTCGCTGACCCGTTCGCGGCTGTTGCCGAACTACGAATTCGACGGCTTCGGCCGTTACTCGGACCTGTTCCAGAACGACGTGTGGTGGACCTCCGCCGCGAACCTCGGCTGGTTCGGGATTCCGTTCATCGTGATCTGCGTCGCGCTCGGGCTGTTCCTCGCGATCCTGCTCGACCAGCGGATCCGCAACGAAGGCGCGCTGCGCGCGGTCTTCCTGTACCCGATGGCGCTGTCGTTCATCGTCACCGGTACTGCCTGGCAGTGGATCCTGAACCCGGGCCTCGGCCTCGAGAAGGTGATGCACGACTGGGGCTGGACGAGCTTCTCGTTCGGCTGGCTCGACGATCCGGACAAGGCGATCTTCTGCGTGGTGATCGCGGCCGTGTGGCAGTCGACCGGCTTCGTGATGGCGCTGTTCCTCGCGGGGCTGCGCGGTGTCGACGCGGAGATCTTCAAGGCCGCGCAGGTGGACGGCGCGACGCTGCCGACCATCTACCGCAAGATCGTGATCCCGAGCATGCGCCCGGTGTTCTTCTCGGTGCTGCTGATCCTCTGCCACATCACGATCAAGACCTTCGACCTCGTCGTCGCGCTGACGGCAGGCGGCCCGGGCACGTCGTCGTCGCTGCCGGCCATGTTCATGTACACGTTTTCGTTCAACCGCGGCCAGCTCGGGCTCGGCGCGGCGTCCTCGGTGATGATGCTCGCGACCGTGGTCGCGGTGCTGGTGCCGCTGATGTATATGGAATCGAGGAGCACCCGCAATGCAGCCTAAGATGACGATCAGCCGGGCAGTGATCTATGCGGCACTGATCCTGTTCGCGCTGTATTTCCTGTTCCCGATCTACGTGATGCTGTCGACGTCGTTCAAGGATCTCGACCAGCTGCGCACCGGCAACCTGCTGACGCCGCCCACCACGTGGACCGTCGACCCGTGGGTGAAGGCCTGGAGCGGCGCATGCACCGGCGTGCGCTGCGACGGCATGAAGCCGTTCTTCCTGAACTCGCTGCAGATGGTGATTCCGGCCGTGCTGATCTCGTCGCTGATCGGTGCGTTCAACGGCTACGTGCTCACGCACTGGCGCTTTCGCGGCGCCGACGCGCTGTTCACGATGATGCTGGTCGGCTGCTTCATCCCGTTCCAGGTGATCCTGCTGCCGATGGCGCGCCTGCAGGGGATGCTCGGCCTCGCCAACACGATTCCGGGCCTCGTGTTCGTGCACGTCGTGTACGGCATCGCGTTCACGACGATGTTCTTCCGCAACTTCTACGTGAGCGTGCCCGCCGAACTCGTGAAGGCCGCGCGCATCGACGGCGCGGGCTTCTTCACGATCTTCACGAAGATCCTGCTGCCGGTGTCGCTGCCGATCTTCATGGTGTGCCTGATCTGGCAATTCACGCAGATCTGGAACGACTTCCTGTTCGGGATCGTGTTCTCCGGCGTCGACTCGATGCCGATCACGGTTGCGCTGAACAACCTCGTCAACACGTCGACGGGCGTGAAGGAATACAACGTCGACATGGCCGGCGCGATCATCGCCGCGCTGCCGACGCTGCTCGTCTACATCGTCGCCGGCCGCTACTTCGTGCGCGGGCTGACGGCGGGCGCGGTGAAGGGGTAAGCGCGGCTTCATCCGATACGACGAACCGGCCGCGCCTCGCGCGCGGCGCATCGAAACGAACCCGACGCGGCGCCGGAGTGCGCCGCGCGAGACGAGACAGAGGATTCACAGCATGGCAAGCCTTTCCATCCGTGACGTGTACAAGACCTACCCGAACGGGGTGCCGGTCCTGAAGGGTGTCGACATCGAGATCGAGGACGGACAGTTCCTGATCCTGGTCGGCGGGTCGGGCTGCGGGAAGTCGACGCTGCTCAACATGATCGCCGGGCTCGAGACCGTGACGAGCGGCGAGATCTGCATCGACGGCAAGGTCGTCAACGACCTGTCGCCGAAGGATCGCGACATCGCGATGGTGTTCCAGTCGTACGCGCTGTATCCGTCGATGACGGTGCGCGAGAACATCTCGTTCGGCCTGAACATCCGCAAGGTGCCGAAGAGCGAACAGCAGCAGATCGTCGACCGCGTGTCGCAGATGCTGCAGATCCAGCACCTGCTCGACCGCAAGCCGGGCCAGCTGTCGGGCGGCCAGCGCCAGCGTGTCGCGATGGGTCGTGCGCTCGCGCGCGATCCGTCACTGTTCCTGTTCGACGAGCCGCTGTCGAACCTCGACGCGAAGCTGCGCATCGAGATGCGCGCGGAAATCAAGCTGCTGCACCAGCGCCTCGGCACGACGATCGTCTACGTGACGCACGACCAGATCGAGGCGATGACGCTCGGCGACCGGATCGCGGTGATGAAGGACGGCGTGGTCCAGCAGTTCGGCGCGCCGCAGGAGATCTACGATTCGCCGTCGAACCTGTTCGTCGCGGGCTTCATCGGCGCGCCGCCGATGAACTTCATCAACGGCAAGCTGGTCGAGCAGGGCAGCGGGATCGCGCTTGAAGTCGACACGGGTGTCAAGCGCGGCGTGCTGAACCTGCCGTTCGATGCGGCGAAGCTGAAGTCGCACGTCGGCCGCGAGGTGATCCTCGGCCTGCGTCCGGAGCGCATCACCGACGTGCGCCATGCGCACAACGGCGACGCGTCGCATCTGCAACCGTTCGACGTGCGCGTCGACGTGACCGAGCCGACCGGGCCGGACACGCACGTGTTCGCGCAGGTGAACGGCAAGCGCATCGTGAGCCGCGTGCATCCGGCCGCGAACCCGCAGCCCGACCAGACGCTGTCGCTGCTGTTCGACGTGTCGAAGGCGGTGCTGTTCGATCCGGCGTCGGAGGAGCGGATCGCGTGAGGTCGCGCGAGCGCTGAACGAAGCAAGAAGGGGCCGTCTTCGGACGGCCCCTTTGTTTTGGCGCGACGGTCGATGTCGCGGTGGCGCTCAGTGCGGCAGCCTTACGTCGAACTTGAACGTCGCGAGCCGCGCGACGAGGATGAAGCCGGTCGCGAGCAGCACGCTGTAGACGGAATCGAACTGCAGCCACACGAGCAGCAGGTAGAACCAGCAGCCGACGAACGCGCAGGTCGCGTAGGGCCGCGAATCGCGCAGGATCAGCGGGATGTCGTTGCACAGCACGTCGCGGACGATCCCGCCGACCACGCCCGTGATCACGCCCATCATCACCGCGATGAAGCGCGGCATCTCGGCATCGAGCGCGATCGCCGTGCCCGAGATGCTGAAGATCCCGAGCCCGATCGCATCGGCGACGAGCAGCAGCCGCTCGGCCGATATTCGTGACAGCATCCGCAGCACGAACGGCGCGAACAGCGCGAGCACGAAGATCACGATCACGTAGTCGTCGTGCACGACCCAGTAGAACGGCCGCCGTTCGAGCAGGATGTCGCGCAGCGTGCCGCCGCCGAACGCGGTGGCGAGCGCCACCACGAACGTGCCGACCGAGTCGAGGCGGTTCTTGCGCGCCTCGATGAAGCCCGAGATCGCAAAGGCCAGCGTGGCGATCGCCTCCAGTACCGCGATCGCGAGCGTCAGCCTAGGATGCGGCACGCGGCCCCCGGTCGCCCGGCGCCGCGAACGGCTGCAGCAGCACCAGCACCGCGCCCGCGCCGCCGTCGTGGCCGCGCGCCTCGCAGAACGCGATCACTTCTTCCTTCTGCACGAGCCACGCGCGCACCTTGCCCTTCAGCACGGGTTCCTTGCCGATCGAGCCGAGCCCCTTGCCGTGGATCACGCGCAGGCAGCGGAGCCCCTTCTTGCCGGCTTCGCGGATGAACTCGGCGAGCGCGTCGCGCGCCTCGTCGCGCCGCATCCCGTGCAGGTCGATCTGCGCCTGCACGATCCACGCGCCGCTGCGCAGCTTGCGCACGACGTCGCGGCTGATGCCGGGGCGGTGGTAGTACAGCGAGTCGTCGCTGTCGAGCAGCGTCTCGGGATCGAATTCGTCGGATAGCGTCGCGTTCAGCACGGCTTCCTCGTCGCGCTGCGTCTGCTTCGGCACCGGGTCGGGCGGCGTGCGGCCGGCCGCCGCGCGCGGCGGCGCGTTCAGCGGGCGGATCGCGCCGATCTCGTTGCGGAACAGGTTCGCGTCGGCTTCCGCCTTGCGCTCGGCCTTGGCCGTTTCGATGCGCTCGCGGTCGCGGCGATCGGCTTCGCCTTGCAGCGACTTGCGCAGCGCGCCGAGGCCCGCGAGCCCCTGGCCGCGCAACGCGGCGGGATCGGGCGCGGGCGCCGGCGCGACGGGCGCGGGGTTCGCGGGACGGGCGGCGATCTGGCGCTTTGCGGGATCGCTCGGATGGGGCTGGTTCTTCGCCATGATTCGGTACGCAGGGCAGGCGCGTTCGGGCGCGCGGGCAAAAAAAAGCCGCTGCACGGCGGCAGCGGCTTGTCCGGCCAGACCCGCTTCGCGGCAGCGGACGCCATTGTAGCGCCCGGCGCGACAGGTCTCGCGGCTTACTTCTTGTCGTGCAGGCTTTCGAGGTAGCGCTGTGCGTCGAGCGCGGCCATGCAGCCCGTGCCGGCGCTGGTGATCGCCTGGCGGTACACGTTGTCCTGCACGTCGCCCGCGGCGAACACGCCCGGCACGCTCGTCGACGTCGCGTTGCCGTGCAAGCCGCTCTTCGTCAGGATGTAGCCGTCCTTCATCTCGAGCTGGCCCTGGAACAGGTCGGTGTTCGGCTTGTGGCCGATCGCGACGAACACGCCCTGCACGGCGAGATCTTCCGTCGAGCCGGTCTTCACGTTCTTGATGCGCAGGCCGGTAACGCCCGAATCCTCGCCGGTCACTTCGTCGAGCACGTGATCCCACTTGATCACGACGGCGCCTTCCTTTTCCTTCTCCAGCAGGCGGTCGATCAGGATCGGCTCCGCACGGAACTTGTCGCGGCGATGGATCACCGTGACCTTCTTCGCGATGCCGGTCAGGTAGAGCGCTTCCTCGACGGCCGTGTTGCCGCCGCCGATCACCGCGACTTCCTGGTTGCGATAGAAGAAGCCGTCACAGGTCGCGCAGGCCGACACGCCCTTGCCCATGAACGCTTCTTCGGACGGCAGGCCGAGATACTGCGCGGACGCGCCGGTCGCGATGATCAGCGAGTCGCACGTGTATTCGCCCGAGTCGCCGATCAGGCGGATCGGCTGCTCGTGCAGCTTCGCGGTATGGATGTGATCGAACACGATCTCGGTGTTGAAGCGCTCGGCGTGCTCGAGGAAGCGCGCCATCAGCTCCGGACCCTGCACGCCTTTCGCGTCAGCCGGCCAGTTTTCGACGTCGGTCGTGGTCATCAGCTGGCCGCCCTGCGCGATGCCGGTGATCAGCACCGGGGACAGGTTGGCGCGTGCCGCGTAGACGGCAGCCGTGTAGCCGGCGGGGCCGGAACCGAGAATCAGGACTTTGGCGTGTTTGGGCGTGGACATGTGCGAATCCGTAAAAGGCGGCCGCGGCGGGCGGGGTAGGCCTCGCCGTACGATCCGGGTTGACCGGGATGCCGTCATAGATGGGTATCAGACGCGCATTATAAAGGCCCCGTTGCCGCGTTGCCGAACGAGAGTTTCAATCGTGGCGATAGTGTCGGGCAGCGCAACGGCCGCGCACGCGGGGTGGGCAGGGCCGCACGGCGGCGCGTTGCCGCCCGTGTGCAGCGGGGCCCGGCACCGGCTCGACGGGCGTCGCGGCGGTGCCCGACGGGGGCGGCCGCACCACGGCGAAAGGGCTGCCGGGAAATGCGTCCGCGGGGTCGTCGGCACCCCGGCCCTGTTATGTAACCGTCATTTACACTTGGCGGCCCGGTGCAGCGTTTACAATAAGCGGGATCGAACGACAGGCGGGCGCACGGCCCGTCCTCTTTATACGGATTCATGGCAAAAGCTCCTTATTCCGCCCAGGCACAGGCGTTGCCTCACCGGATGTCGAAGCTCCTCACGGAGATCCGCTGGATTCTCCAGGTCGCGCTCTGCGCATTTCTGGTGATGGCCCTGCTGAGCTACAGCCGGCGCGATCCGAGTTGGACGCACGCCGCCCAGGTGGATCACATCACGAACTGGGCCGGCCGCGTCGGCGCGTGGACGGCCGACATCATCCTGCTGCTGTTCGGCCTGTCGGCCTACTGGCTGATCGTGCCGCTCGCGCGGCGCATCGCCGTCAACTATCGCCGCATCACGCGCCACGAGGCGGTCTCGGACGAACCGGAGCGGCCGATCGGCTGGCTCACCGAAATCCTCGCGTTCGTGCTCGTCGTGCTGGCGTGCGACGGCATCGAGGCGCTGCGCATGTGGTCGCTGAAGGTGCAGTTGCCGCGCGCGCCGGGCGGCGTCGTCGGCGAGGCCGTCGCGGGTGCGATGTCGCATGCGTTCGGCTTCACGGGCGGCACGCTGCTGCTGCTGATCGCGCTCGCGATCGGCCTGTCGCTGTATTTCCGCTTCTCGTGGCTGTCGGTCGCCGAGCGTGTCGGCGGCGCGATCCTGTCCGCCGTCAACGTCGCGAAGCTGCGCCGCGAGGCCGAGCGCGACCGCAAGCTCGGCGAGGCCGCGGCCGTGCGCCGCGAAGGCAAGGTCGAAGAGGAGCGGGTGCGCATCGAGGATCACGAGCCGGTGACGATCGTGCCGCCGGTCGTCACGCCGGCGAAGTCCGAGCGCGTCGAGCGCGAGCGCCAGGTGCCGCTGTTCACCGACCTGCCGGGCGATTCGACGCTGCCCGCGGTATCGCTGCTCGATCCCGCGCCGAAGGCGCAGGAGGCGATTTCCGCCGACACGCTCGAATTCACGTCGCGCCTGATCGAGAAGAAGCTGAAGGACTTCGGCGTCGAGGCGAGCGTCGTCGCCGCCTATCCGGGGCCGGTCGTCACACGCTACGAGATCGAACCGGCCACCGGCGTGAAGGGCAGCCAGATCGTCAACCTCGCGAAGGATCTCGCACGTTCGCTGTCGCTCGTGTCGATCCGCGTCGTCGAGACGATTCCCGGCAAGAACTACATGGCGCTCGAGCTGCCGAACCAGCGCCGCCAGACGGTGCACCTGTCCGAGATCATCGGTTCCGAGGTGTACGCGGCCGCGTCGTCGGCGCTCACGCTGAGCCTCGGCAAGGACATCGGCGGCAAGCCGGTGTGCGCGGATCTCGCGAAGATGCCTCACCTGCTCGTCGCCGGCACGACCGGCTCGGGCAAGTCGGTCGGGATCAACGCGATGATCCTGTCGCTGCTGTACAAGGCGACGGCTGACCAGGTGCGCCTGATCCTGATCGATCCGAAGATGCTCGAAATGAGCGTCTACGAAGGCATTCCGCACCTGCTGTGCCCGGTTGTCACCGACATGCGCCAGGCCGGCCACGCGCTGAACTGGACGGTCGCCGAGATGGAGCGCCGCTACAAGCTGATGAGCAAGCTCGGCGTGCGCAACCTGGCGGGCTACAACAACAAGATCGACGAGGCCGCGAAGCGCGAGGAGAAGCTGCCGAATCCGTTCAGCCTGACGCCGGAAGATCCGGAGCCGCTCGGGCGCCTGCCGAACATCGTCGTGGTGATCGACGAGCTGGCCGACCTGATGATGGTCGTCGGCAAGAAGGTCGAGGAACTGATTGCACGGATCGCGCAGAAGGCGCGCGCGGCCGGCATCCACCTGATCCTCGCGACGCAGCGTCCGTCGGTCGACGTGATCACGGGCCTCATCAAGGCCAACGTGCCGACGCGGATCGCGTTCCAGGTGTCGTCGAAGATCGACTCGCGCACGATTCTCGACCAGATGGGCGCCGAATCGCTGCTCGGGATGGGCGACATGCTGTACCTGGCGCCGGGCACCGGGCTGCCGGTGCGCGTGCATGGCGCGTTCGTCGCGGATGACGAAGTGCACCGCGTCGTCGAGAAGCTCAAGGAGCAGGGCGAGCCGAACTACGTCGAGGGCCTGCTCGAAGGCGGCACCGCCGACGGCGACGAGGGCTCGGCCGGCGCGGGAACCGGCGAAGGCGGCGAGGAGTCTGATCCGCTGTACGACCAGGCGGTCGAGATCGTCATCAAGAACCGCCGCGCATCGATCTCGCTCGTGCAGCGCCACCTGCGGATCGGCTACAACCGCGCGGCGCGGCTGCTCGAGCAGATGGAGCAGTCGGGGCTCGTGTCGGCGATGTCGTCGAGCGGCAACCGCGAAATTCTTGTGCCGGCGCGCGACGCGGAATGAGTCCGCGGCGTTCGCAGCGCTGGCCACCCAGGGAGAAAACCGCAATATGCAGCAACATTCGTTCGCAATGTCCCTTCGTTCGACGCGGCGCTGGCTCGGCGCGGCGCTTGCCGGTGCGTCGCTGATGCTCGCGGCGACGCACGCGTTCGCGGGCGGCACCGAGCAACTGAAGGCGTTCGTGTCGCAGGTGCGTTCGGCGAAGGGCGACTTCACGCAGCAGATCGTCAAGGCCCCGGCGAAGGGCGCGAGCGCCGCGCAGGCCGTGCCGAAGCCCACCGACAATTCGAGCGGCACGTTCGTGTTCGCGCGTCCGGGCAAGTTCATCTGGACGTACCAGAAGCCGTA
Organism: Burkholderia sp. Se-20373; assembly: GCF_017104705.1. Lineage (NCBI taxonomy): Bacteria > Pseudomonadati > Pseudomonadota > Betaproteobacteria > Burkholderiales > Burkholderiaceae > Burkholderia > Burkholderia sp. Se-20373. The sequence continues at coordinate 12,170 of NZ_JAAGPH010000128.1, forward strand.
CCAGCAGGTGCTGCAGGCCGACGGCGACAAGCTCTACGTGTACGACCGCGACCTGAACCAGGTCACCGAGCGCAAGCTGAACGGCGCGCTGGGCGCGAGCCCCGCCGCGATCCTGTTCGGCAGCAACGATCTGGAGAAGAGCTACACGCTGCGCGATGCCGGCGAAAAGGGCGGCATCGAGTGGCTCGAAATGCTGCCGAAGGCGCAGGACACGCAGTTCCAGCGGATCGGCATCGGCTTCAAGAACGGCGCGCTCGCCGCGATGGAACTGCACGACGTGTTCGGCAACGTCACGCTGCTGACGTTCACGAACATCCAGACGAATCCGCCGCTGAAGGGCGATACGTTCAAGTTCGTCGTGCCGAAGGGCGCCGACGTGATAACCGGCTGACCGGCGCCCGCGCGCGGCTGTTTCACCGAAGGGCCTGCCGGCGACGGCAGGCCCTTGTTGTTTCTGGGTGCCGGGCGCGGCGGTGCTTTCGCGCGGCTGTCATAATGTCGGGTCCGGCGGCCGGTTCGGCCGCCATCGTTTGATGTGGAGCGAGGGTTCATGTCCGACCTGTTTCAAGTCGAGCCGCGCCGCCCGCTCGCCGAGGCGCTGCGGCCGAAGACGCTCGCCGAGGTGATCGGCCAGACGCATTTGCTGGGCGAAGGCAAGCCGCTGCGGCTCGCGTTCGAATCGGGCAAGCCGCATTCGATGATCCTGTGGGGGCCGCCCGGCGTCGGCAAGACGACGCTCGCACGGCTCACCGCGCTTGCGTTCGACTGCGAGTTCATCGCGCTGTCCGCGGTGCTTGGCGGCGTGAAGGACATCCGCGAGTCGATGGAACAGGCAAAGGACACGCTGAACCGCACCGGCCGCCACACGATCCTGTTCGTCGACGAGATCCACCGCTTCAACAAGGGGCAGCAGGATGCGTTGCTGCCGTTCGTCGAGTCGGGGCTCGTGACCTTTATCGGCGCGACGACCGAGAACCCGAGCTTCGAGGTCAACTCGGCCTTGCTGTCGCGTGCGCAGGTATACGTGCTGAAGTCGCTGGACGACGACGAGATGCGCCAGTTGCTGAAGCGCGCGCAGGAAATCGCACTCGACGGCCTGTCGTTCGACGACAAGGCGGTCGATACGCTGGTCGGCTATGCGGACGGCGACGCGCGGCGCTTCCTGAACCTGCTCGAGCAGGCGCAGACGGCGGCCACGTCGGCCGGCACCGCGACGATCGATGCCGAATTCGTCAGCAGCGCGATGACGCTGAACGCACGGCGCTTCGACAAGGGCGGCGACAACTTCTACGACCAGATCTCGGCGCTGCACAAGTCGGTGCGCGGTTCGAGCCCGGACGGCGCGTTGTACTGGTTCTGCCGGATGATCGACGGCGGCGCGGATCCGAAGTATCTCGCGCGGCGGATCGTGCGGATGGCGTGGGAAGACATCGGCCTCGCCGATCCGCGCGCGCTGCAGATGGCGAACGACGCGGCCGAAACCTACGAGCGCCTCGGCTCGCCGGAAGGCGAGCTCGCGCTCGGGCAGGCGGTGATCTATCTCGCGTGCGCGGCGAAGAGCAACGCCGGCTACAACGCGTTCAACCAGGCGATGGCGTTCGTGAAACAGGACAAGTCGCGCGAGGTGCCCGTGCATCTGCGCAACGCGCCGACCAAGCTGATGAAGGAGCTCGGCTACGGTCACGCCTACCGTTACGCGCACGACGAGCCGAATGCGTATGCGGCCGGCGAGACGTACCTGCCGGACGGGATGCGCGAGCCGCGCTGGTACAAGCCGGTGCCGCGCGGGCTCGAATCGAAGATCGCCGACAAGCTCGCGTGGCTGCGCGAACTCGACCGCGAAGCCGGCAAGAAGGACTGACCGGGTAACGTCCGGCGCGGTCCGCGCCGGTGCCGCGAACGCGTCAGCGCCTGCGGGCCGGTTGCTTCTTCCAGTAGCCGAACGGCTCCTGATGGCACTCGATGTCGAGTTCGGTGACGCGGGCGTGCAAGCTCTGCTGCGCATCCGCGATCGCGAGGTTGTAGATCGCGGGCGCGATTTCCTCGACGAAGAAGTGCAGCAGGGCACCCGCCTGGATATTGCCGATCGGCTCATCCATGTTTTCTGTGAAATAGCGTTGCAGCGACGCGATCGCGCGGTCGCGTACGTCCTTCTCCAGTTCGATGGCCATCGGGGTCCTTGAGTCGTTGTGACGGGTAGCGCGTGCCGTGTTCGATGCGTTGCGGCGGGCACGCCCGGGTGTTTCGCGATCCGCGGCGCGTCGATGCCGCGCCCTTTCGCGGGGGCCGGCGGGCGGACCGGCAATGCGATACTGCCACGGCCGTCGCGCCACGGTCATCGCCCGTTTGCAGCATTGTCCGTCCGGCCAGTGCCGTGGCAGCCCCGCGGTGCGTTAGAATTCCTGTCTTACACAACGATTCTCCAAGTCCTCCCATGCTCGACATCCAGTTGCTGCGCAAAGACCTCGACGGCGTCGCCCAGCGCCTCGCCGATCGCGGCTACACCCTCGACATCGCCGCCTTCTCCGCGCTCGAAGCGGAACGCCGCGCGATTCAGACCCGCACCGAAGAGCTCCAGGCGCGCCGCAACAGCCTGTCGAAGCAGATCGGCGCGATGAAGGGGAAGGGCGAGGACACGTCGGCCGTGATGGCCGAGGTCGGCGGGATCGGCGATGAAATGAAGGCGGGAGAAGCCAAGCTCGGCGAGATCCAGGCGCGCCTGTCCGACCTGATGCTGGGCATGCCGAACGTCGCGCATGAAAGCGTGCCGGTCGGCAAGGACGAAGCCGACAACGTCGAGGTGCGCCGCTGGGGCACACCGCGCCAGTTCGATTTCGAGGTGAAGGATCACGTCGACGTCGGCACGCCGCTCGGCCTCGATTTCGAGACCGGCGCGAAGCTCGCCGGCGCGCGCTTCACGATGCTGCGCGGTTCGATCGCACGCCTGCACCGCGCGCTCGCGCAGTTCATGATCGACACGCACACGCAGCAGCACGGCTATACCGAGACGTATACGCCGTACATCGTGAACCCCGAGATCCTGTACGGCACGGGCCAGTTGCCGAAGTTCGCGGACGACATGTTCCGCGTCGAGAAGGGCGGCGAGGACAACAAGGTCACGCAATACCTGATCTCCACGTCGGAAATCTCGCTGACGAACACCGTGCGCGAGTCGATCGTCGACGCGTCCGCACTGCCGATCAAGCTGACCGCGCATTCCCCGTGCTTCCGCTCGGAAGCCGGTTCGTACGGCCGCGACACGCGCGGCATGATCCGCCAGCACCAGTTCGACAAGGTCGAGATGGTGCAGGTCGTCGCGCCGGAAACGTCGTACGCGGCGCTCGACGAGATGGTTGGCCATGCGGAAGCGATCCTGCAGAAGCTCGGGCTGCCGTACCGCGTGATCACGCTGTGCACGGGCGACATGGGTTTCTCGGCCGCGAAGACGTTCGACCTCGAAGTGTGGCTGCCTGCGCAGAACACCTATCGCGAGATCTCGAGCTGCTCGAATACCGAAGCGTTCCAGGCGCGCCGGATGCAGGCGCGTTTCCGCAACGCGCAGGGCAAGCCGGAACTCGTGCATACGCTGAACGGTTCGGGTCTCGCCGTCGGCCGTACGCTCGTCGCGGTGCTGGAGAACTACCAGAACGCGGACGGCACGGTCACGGTGCCGGAGGTGCTGCGTCCGTACATGGGCGGCATCGAGCGTATCGACGCGCCGGCACAGGCGTCGTAACGCGGCCTTCAAAGCCCTCGCAAAAAAATTGCAGAAAGGGCTTGTCAGCAACGAAGCGATCGTCTTATAATCTTTTTCTCGCGGAAACGACCAGTCGCGAGATGCAGCAAGGAAGGAGAGGTGGCAGAGTGGTCGAATGTACCTGACTCGAAATCAGGCGTACGGTTTCCCCGTACCGTGGGTTCGAATCCCACCCTCTCCGCCAAAATACGAAGCCCCTTGATCCGAAAGGATCAAGGGGTTTTTCGTTTTGGGTTCGCGGAACGTGTGTCGTGCCGCACGCCATTGCCGTGTCGGCAACTCGACCATCGGCACACCGGATCGTGCTGATACGATGCGACCCATTGCGTGCATGATCGTGCCGATCTCGTCCGGTTCGATGCGTTGTTCGGCTTTTACTGGCCCGACCTGTACCGCTGGGTGAGGGTGCACGCCGAACCGCAGCACGATGCTGGCGTTCGCGTATCACGCCAGCATCGTGCTGCTGATCGCCGTCCCGTTCATTCTCGCGATCACGCGGCGACATGACGATCTCGCCGAATTCATGGCGCTGTTCGCATTCGCGTTGCTCGTCGTGGTCGTCGTCTCGACGCCGTTTCCCGCGTCGGTCGTGCTGAATGCCGCGATGATCGCGTCGACGCCGACGCAGGGCGGCTACTACCTGGCCGACGTGATCGCCGGGATCGCATCCGACCTGACCGGGTGGGCGGCCGGATCTTTCGCCCGCGTCCGGTCCTTGCCGCTTTCTTCAGCTTTAAGCCAGCGTTTCCCGCGCCGTTAACACGGGGCGGCGGCCGGCGCTCATGCCGGACCGCCTCGTTCCCCGTCGATTCAAGGTTCCATGAAGCTGAGCTACAAGATTCCCCTCGCATTCGCCGTCGCGCTGCTGCTGATGTTCGGTGGCGCGCTGTACGGTATCCACATTCTCAATCGGTCGATCGATACGTTCGCCGAAGACGTGCAGACGAACGTCGGCGACGAACGGCTCGTGTCGGCCACGCTCGTGCAGTTCAAGCTGCAGGTTCAGGAATGGAAGGACACGCTGTTGCGCGGCAAGCAGCCCGATAAGCTCGACAAGTATTGGCAGTCTTTCCAGACGCGCGAGCGGACGGTCGATACGCTCGCCGCGCAGCTCGTTCACCAGTTGCCGCCCGGCGAGAGCCGCTCGCTCGTCGAGCAGTTCATCCGCGCGCACACGGCGATGGGCGACGGCTACCGGCGCGGGTTCGACGCGTTCAAGGCGGCCGGCTTCGAGCCGTCGGCGGGCGATGCCGCGGTGGCGGGCGTGGACCGCGAGCCTGCGGCGCTGCTGGAGCGGGCCGCGAAGTCGATCGCCGACGAGAGTGCCGCGGTGTCGGCGCAGGCGAGCCGCGATGCGCAGCACGCCACGACCGCGAGCCTCGTGCTGATGCTGGTCGTGCTCGGCGTCGCGATGGTGGGCGCGTTCCTGTTCAGCCGCGCGATCCTGCGTCCGCTCGACCGCGCGGTGGCGTGCGCGCAGGCCGTCGCCGAAGGCGACCTGACGCGCGACGTCGACGCGGCCGGCCGCGACGAGATCGCCGATCTGCTGCGCGCGTTGCAGACGATGCAGACGAGCCTCTCGGGCGTCGTGCTCGAAGTGCGCACGCACGCCGAAGCCGTCGCGACGGCGAGCGCACAGATCGCGTCGGGCAATCACGACCTGTCGGCGCGGACCGAGGCGCAGGCCGCGTCGCTCGAGGAGACGGCCGCCAGCATGACTGAACTCACCGGCATCGTCCGCCAGTCGGCCGAGCACGCGCAGCACGCAGCGCAACTGGCGCACGACGCGTCGAACATCGCGGCGGCGGGCGGCGGCGTGATGACGGATGCCGTCGGCACGATGAACGGCATCGCCGACAGCTCCGCCAAGGTCGGCGAGATCATCGCGGTGATCGACGGCATCGCGTTCCAGACCAACATCCTCGCGCTGAACGCAGCGGTCGAGGCGGCTCGCGCGGGCGAACAGGGGCGTGGCTTCGCGGTCGTCGCGGCGGAAGTGCGCACGCTCGCGCAGCGCAGCGCCGCCGCGGCGAAGGAGATCAAGGGGCTCATCGAGCAGTCGACGAGGCGGGTTGACGCGGGCGCCGTGCTGATCGGCCGGGCGGGCGAATCGATTCACGAGATCGTCGGCGCGGTGCAGCGCGTCACGACGATCGTCGGCGAAATCTCGTCCGCGTCGCAGGAGCAGAGCGGCGGCATCCAGCAGGTGAACATCGCGGTGACGCAGATGGACGAAGCGACGCAGCGCAACGCGGCGCTCGTCGAGCAGGCCTCGGCCGCGACGCAGGCGCTGGCCGAGCAGGCGAGCGCGCTGCGGCATGCGGTGGCCGTGTTCAGGCTGCCGGAAATGGCGTGACCGCGGCCGCCGTCACGCCGGACTTCGATGGAACCGGGGCCGGCGCGGCGTCGGCGTTCAGCGGCGCACCTGCGCCGATCGACCCCGGCCCGCCCCCCGCGATCACGCCGCGGCCGGATATTGCGCGAGCACCCGGGCGCGGATCGACGGCTTGATGTTCGACTGCGCCATGTTGCCGCCGTAGTGCGCGACGACGCGCGGATTCATCACGCGATACCAGAGCGGCGGCACGTACGCGAACAGGATCATCGTCGCGTAGCCGGCCGGCAGTTGCGGCGCATCGTCGAAGTGGCGCAGCGCCTGGTAAGAGCGCGTCGGATTCGCATGATGGTCGGCGTGTCGCTGCAACTGGTACAGGAACAGGTTGGTGACGACGTGATTGCTGTTCCACGAATGCTGCGGCGAGCAGCGTTCGTAGCGGCCGTTCGGCAGCTTGCGGCGGCCGAGCCCGTAATGCTCGACGTAGTTCACGACTTCGAGCAGCGACGCGCCGTAGACGGCCTGGATCACGAGGAACGGAATCACGACCTTGCCGGCGATCGCGATCGCGATGCCCCACACGACGACGGTCATCGCCCACGCGTGCAGCACTTCGTTGCGCCAGGTCCACGGCGAATGCCCGAGCCGTTCGAGGCGCGCCTTCTCGAGTCGCCACGCCGAGCGGATGCTGCCGGTCACGGTGCGCGGCAGGAAGGCCCAGAACGACTCGCCGTAGCGCGCGCTCGCCGGGTCCTCCGCCGTTGCGACGCGCACGTGGTGCCCGCGGTTGTGCTCGACGTAGAAGTGGCCGTATGCGACCGGCGCGAGCGTGATCTTCGCGAGCCAGCGCTCGAAGCGGTCGGTCTTGTGCCCGAGTTCGTGCGCGGTATTGATCGAGATGCCCGTCGCGGCGCCGAGCGACAGCGCGAAGCCGACGTAGTCGTACCAGGCGAGCGCATGCGTGCCGACGATCCAGACGCACGCGAAGAACGCGACGTATTCGACGAGCGTCGCGAGATAGACGATCAACCGGTAGTAGCGCTCCCGTTCGAGATGCGGCACGACGTCCTCGGGCGGGTTGTCGCGATCGTCGCCGATCAGCGTGTCGAGGATCGGGATCACGCCGAACGCGAACAGCGGGCCGAACCACCAGAATACGTGCAGGCCCGTCGACAGCGCGAGCTGGGCGGCGAGGATCGGCAGCGTGATCGTCAGCGCGCCGAGCAGCCACAGGTAACGCTTGCCATCCGACCAGCCCGGAGCCGATCCGTGGGTCTTTGCCATTGTCTCCCTCCTGCCGGCCGGCCCGAGGGCGGCCGCCTGTACGGTTGTTCGAATTCTCGTCGGTCCGCGAAGCACGCGCGGTCGAGCCGGATCGTCACCCGGTTCTGCCTGTTATACGACTCACGCGCACGCTTGCCAAACTCCGGCACTAGGCGCGCGGCTCCAAACGGACGGGCGTGTGCGGCGCCGGCAGGGAAGGGCCCGCGCACGCCGATTGAAACATGGGGGGAACACCGGATCGACCCGCACGGGGCGACCGGTTTGTCAGACGGATGGCGTGTCGTGACGCGTGCGGTTGGCGGCGCCACGGGCTTGCAACAAATGTTGCAATGCAATATACGGAGGGCGGCAGGTACCCGTGATATCGATTTTCGGGTTGCCAATCTTACGGATCATTACGACATCCGTGCTGAAATCGGCGGGACCCGGCGGGCGACTGCCTGATGTCGCAAGGCGACCGGTGCCATGCGTCGAACGAGGCCGCGGCAACCGTCTTTCGGCGACACGCATCGGCATGGCGATGCTGCACCCGCACACGAACGGGCCGACCGGCCGCCGGCGGTGCGTGCTGCCTTTCGATTCGCGCTGTCATTTGAAAATAACGATTTGACTCATGCCCCGCTTTCGGTTGAAGCTAATAGCTTGCTGTCCGAAGGGGGCTGTGCCTGCATGAGTTCGACCTTGACCGTTCGTCGTATCGTTGCCGACCAGGGCGGCGTGTATCGCGAACTCCGCGCCGCATCGCTGCGCGAGCCCTACGCGCCCGGCGAAGCGCCGGAGGCCGAATTGCTGAACGTCGAAACGGACGCGGCGTCGGCGATTGCCGCGCAGCGCGCCGTGTCCGACGAGTCGACGACTTTCCTGCTGTATACCGAAGGCCATCCGGCCGGCATGATCGGCGCGTATTTCGACAATACGCCCGATCGGCGTGCGTTCGTCAGCGAGCTGTGGGTGGCGCACGCGGTGCGTCATCTGCGCGGCGGCGTGCTGCTGCTGGAGACGGCCACCGCCTGGCTCGCCGAGCGCGGCGCCCAGGACGTCTACGCGTGGATTGCCGATGCGAACCGCAACGCGATCCGCTTCTACGAGCGGGCAGGGTTCGGCAATACCGGCGAACACGCGCCGATCGCACGGATGCCCGGCGCGATGAAATCGCTGTACGTATCGCAGATGAAGCACTGACGTGACGTCGGAACGCGGGCCGCACGGCGCGATGAGGCTTGGGTCGCCCGCTTGCCTGCCCGCCTGCCGGTTGCGCGCCCGCCCGGGCCGCCGCCATCCGGTTCCCCAAAAATAATGGCCGCGCGCGTGGACGCCTGTAAAATACGCAAAAAATTTTTGCAGAGTGTCCATGTCGCTTAAAAAATCGCCATTCTTCGAGCTGCGCAGCGGATCGGTCGATACGTTGCTGTTCACCGTGAAGACGACCGATCTCGATGCGTTGCGTACCGAACTGGTCAAGCGCTTCGAAGCGACTCCCGAGTTTTTCGCCGACGATGTCGTCGCGATCGACGTCCGCCGCCTGGCTGACGGCGAACGCGTCGCGCTCGCGGACATCCGCCAGATGCTGAACGACGTGCGGATGCGTCCGGTGGGCGTCGTCGCACTGGCAACGCAGGGCTGGGCGGGGGAAGCCGGCCTGCCGTTGCTGGAGGCGCGCGATCGCCGCGCGCCGGCCGCGAAACCTGCCGACGAAGCGGAGCCGGCGGCAGTGCCAGCCGTCGAGCCCGCCGCCGCTGCGGCAGCCGCGGCGGCGCCCGAACAGCCGTCGGAGCCCGCGCCGACGCCCGTGCAGGCCGGCGGCCAGACGCTGGTGATCGACCGGCCGTTGCGTTCGGGGCAGCAGATTTACGCGAAAGGAGACCTCGTGGTGCTCGCGCCGGTCAGTCACGGCGCGGAGATCATCGCGGAAGGCAATATCCACATCTACGCGCCGTTGCGCGGCCGCGCACTCGCGGGCGTGCACGGCAATCACGACGCGCGCATTTTCTGCACGTGTCTCGAGCCGGAACTGATTTCGATCGCGGGTATCTATCGAACAACCGAGAACCCGTTGCCCGCCGAAGTACTGGGCAAATCGGTGCAGATCCGGCTCGAAGAGGAAAAACTGATGATCGAACCGCTGCGCCTGACGTAACACACGCGGAGCGCTCCGGATCGATCGGCTCTCATTGACGAACACAGGGTATTGGGTAAATGGCAAAAATCATCGTGGTGACCTCGGGCAAGGGCGGCGTGGGCAAGACGACGACGAGCGCGAGCTTTGCGTCCGGTCTCGCGCTGCGCGGCCACAAGACGGCCGTGATCGACTTCGACGTCGGCCTGCGCAACCTCGATCTCATCATGGGCTGCGAGCGCCGCGTGGTGTACGACCTCGTGAACGTGATCCAGGGCGAAGCGAACCTGAACCAGGCGCTGATCAAGGACAAGAAGTGCGAGAACCTGTTCATCCTGCCGGCGTCGCAGACGCGCGACAAGGATGCGCTCACGCGTGACGGCGTCGAGAAGGTGCTGAACGACCTGGTCGCGATGGACTTCGAATACATCGTCTGCGATTCGCCGGCCGGTATCGAGGCGGGCGCACTGCACGCAATGTACTTCGCGGACGAAGCGCTGATCGTCACGAACCCGGAAGTGTCGTCGGTGCGTGACTCGGATCGCATTCTCGGCATCCTGTCGTCGAAGACGAAGCGCGCGACCGAAGGCAAGGATCCGATCAAGGAACACCTGCTGATCACGCGCTACAGCCCGAAGCGCGTCAGCGAAGGCGAGATGCTGTCGCTCGAGGACATCAGCGAGATCCTGCGCATCAAGCTGATCGGCGTGGTGCCCGAGTCGGAAGCCGTGCTGCATGCATCGAACCAGGGTCTGCCGGCCGTGCATATCGACGGTACCGACGTGGCGGAAGCGTACAAGGACGTCGTCGCGCGTTTCCTCGGCGAAGACAAGCCGCTGCGCTTCACCGATTACCAGAAGCCGGGCCTGCTGCAGCGCCTCTTCGGCAGCAAGTAACGGAGGCCGCCCATGTCCATCCTTTCGTTTCTCCTCGGCGAGAAGAAGAAGTCCGCATCGGTCGCGAAGGAGCGCCTGCAGCTCATCATCGCGCACGAGCGCGTCGGCGGCCGGCCGCCGGCCGATTACCTGCCGGCGCTGCAGAAGGAGCTGGTCGCGGTCATCTCGAAGTACGTCCATATTTCGGACGATGACATCCGCGTGAGCCTCGAGCGCCAGGACGATCTCGAAGTCCTCGAAGTGAAGATCGAGATTCCGCAAGCCTGACCGTTGCGGATATCCCTCCGCACGGCGGCACTCGCCGCCGTGCGCGTCTTACGCCCTGTTGCACTTTCGGGCATGCCGTAACACGGCGTCTGTCGGCCGTTTCCGCCCCTCCCGCATTGAACGAATACGCTCGCGTAACTTGTTCAACCAGGAGGTTGTGATGGCTGTCTCTACCGTTCAACGTCGTATCGTTTCGCTCGCCTTGCTTGCCGCGAGCTTGTCAGCCGTCGTCGCGCCGCTTGCCGCACACGCGGACGAGATTCTCGTCGGCACCCCCGTGATCGTGCCGCAGGGCCGCATGGTCGTCGCCGAGCCGGTCGCCGTGCGCACCGAGGAAGTCGTGATCGTCGCGCCGAACGCGCCGCCGCCGGTGCGCTACGAGGTCGTGCCGGCCTCGCGCGTGGGCTACGTGTGGGATCGCGGGCACTGGCACTGGGAGCATGGCCGCTACGTGTGGATCGGTGGCCACTGGGAAGCCGAGCGCGTCGGCATGCAATGGGTGCCGGGCCACTGGGACCAGCGCGGTCCGAACTGGTTCTGGACCCGTGGTCACTGGGCATGATGGAGGCGGACGATGAAAAGAACCGCAATTGCCATCGCGCTCGTCGCGATCACGCTGGCCGGGTGCATCGTCGTGCCGGCACGGCCCGTGTACTACCGGCCGGCGCCCGTCGTGATCTATTGAGCGTCGCGCGGGCCGGGCTGTGCCGGGTCGCGCGCCCCGGCTGCGGCCGGCTCGTCGTCGTGCGGCGCCGGTGCATGGGCCGCGTCCTCGGCCGGC
>NZ_JAAGPH010000129.1:0-23524 GCF_017104705.1 Burkholderia sp. Se-20373
CCGCATACACGTCCTGTTGCGCGGCAAGCTGGCGATCGATCCAGTCGCGCGCGGCGAACGCGTCGGCCACTTCACGGAACGCGGTCTGCACCGTCTTCTCGTAATCGGCCACCGCGATGTGCTTGCGGCAATCGGGCGGCGGCTACACGCTCAAGCGCGCGGACGGTTCGGTCGCACGGCCCGCGGCGCCCGGCGTCGCGGCGGGCGCCGAGTTACCCGCGATCAATGTGCGCACCAGTGCGCTGCGCGCCGAAAGCTATCGCGCGCCGAAGGAAGCGGGCGTGCTGCGTTCCGAGATCCCGCTGCTCGACACCGCGCAGGCCGTCAACATCGTGCCCGCGCAGGTGCTGCGCGACCAGCGGCCGCGCAACCTGGACGACGCGCTCGGCAACGTCAGCGGCATCACGCAGGGCAACACGCTCGCGGGCACGCAGGACACGATCATGAAGCGCGGCTTCGGCGGCAACCGCGACGGCTCGATCATGCAGAACGGGATGCCGCTCGTGCAGGGGCGCGCGTTCAACGCGGCGGTCGACAGCGTCGAGGTGCTGAAGGGGCCGACGTCGCTGCTGTACGGGCTGATGGACCCGGGCGGCGTGGTCAACGTCGTCACCAAGCAGCCGCAGCTCAAGCGCTACAACGCGATCTCGCTCGGCGCGTCGACGTTCGGGCACGGCAAGAACGGCGGCAGCGCGACCTTCGATTCGACCGGGCCGGTCGGCGATTCGCGGCTCGCGTACCGGCTGATCGTCGACCAGTCGAACGAGCAGTACTGGCGCAACTTCGGCGAGTACCGGCAGACCTTCGTCGCGCCGTCGCTCGCGTGGTACGGCCGCGATACGCAGGTCGCGGTGTCCTACCAGTACCGAAAATTCCATTCGCCGTTCGATCGCGGCACCGCGCTCGACCCGCGCACCAACGCGCCGCTCGACATTCCCGCGCGGCGGCGCATCGACGAGCCGTTCAACAACATGGACGGCGAATCGCACCTCGCGCAGCTGAGCGTCGATCACCAGTTCAACGCGGACTGGAGCGCGCATTTCGGCTACAGCTACAACCGCGAGACCTACGACGCGAACCAGTTGCGCACGACCGGCGTCGATCCGGTGAAGGGCACGATGACGCGCAGCAACGACGCGACGCACGGCTCGCTCAGCACCGACAGCTACGGGATCGGCTACGTGAACGGCAAGCTGATGCTGGGCGGGATGCGGCACGACGTGCAGGTCGGCTTCGATACCGAATACCGCCGCATCTACCGCAAGGACATGCTGCGGCAGGCCGTGAAGACGCCGTTCAACTATCTCGACCCCGTCTACGGGCTGCTGCCGCCGTCGAGCACGGTGTCGGCGAGCGACAGCGACCAGACCGACACGCTGCACGATGCGTCCGCGTTCGTGCAGGACACGATCCACCTGACCGACAAGTGGATCGTGTCGGGCGGGCTGCGCTACATCACGTACAACCAGGTCGCGGGGCGCGGCCGGCCGTTCGTCGCGAACACCGATCTCAGCGGTTCGAAGTGGCTGCCGCGCGCGGGTGTCGTCTACAAGTGGACCGACACGTTCTCGCTGTACGGCAGCTATTCGCAATCGCTGAAGCCGTCGTCGTCGATCGCGCCGATGACGGGCTACATCATCGACGGCGCGACGCCGCCCGAGGAAGCGACCGCATGGGAAGTGGGCGGCAAGCTCGACCTGCCGGGCGGGATGACGGGCACGCTCGCGCTCTTCAACATCGACAAGAAGAACGTGCTCGTGTCGCAGTACAACGACGCGACCAAGCTGACCGACTGGCGCACGTCGGGCAAGGCGCGCTCGCGCGGGATCGAGCTCGACGTGTCGGGCAAGCTCGGCGAGCGCGTGAACGTGATCGCGAGCTATGCGTACATCGACGCGAAGACGACCGAGGATCCGCTGTACGCGGGCAACCAGCTGTGGAACGTCGCGCGCCACACCGCGTCGCTCGCGGCCGTCTACGACTTCGGCACGGTGGCCGGCGGCGACGACCTGCGCATCGGCGCGGACCTGCGCTACGTCGGCGTGCGGCCCGGCGATTCGGCGAACAGCTTCACGCTGCCGTCGTACGTGCTCGCCGACGCGTTCGCCACGTACGACACGCGGATCGGCAAGCAGAAGCTGTCGTTCCAGCTCAACGTGAAGAACCTCTTCAACCGCACCTACTACCCGTCGAGCGCGAACCGTTACTTCGTCGCGATCGGCGATGCGCGACAGGTGTCGCTGCTCACCACGCTGCAGTTCTGACCACGCAATCGCCGCGCGGCCGTCATGGCGGCGCGCGGCTTCGGAGAAGATCCAGATGAACCGGAACATGAAGACCGGCGCCGTGCGCGCCGTGGCCGCGAGTGCGCGGCGCCGCGCGTTGCGCGCGATCGCGGGCTCGATGCTCGCGATCGGCGCGGGCCTGGGCGTCGGCGCGGGGGTAGCCGCGCCCGCGTGGGCGGCCGATGCGCCGCAGGCCGTCACGCGCGTCGCGATGCTCGTGCAGTTGCGCGGCCCGAACCTGAAGGTCGACGAACGCATCGTCCAGCATCTCGGCGAACGCGGCTACGCGGTGCGCCTGATCGACGAGTCGTCGACGCCCGATGCGGCGCGTGATGCGGACCTGGTCGTGATTTCGTCGACGGTGTCGTCGAAGAACGTGCGGCCCGGCTGGCGCACGCTCGACAAGCCGCTCGTGACCTGGGAAAACGACCTGCTCGACGATTTCGCGATGACGGGCAAGCGTCACGACGTCGACTTCGGCGAAACGGGCAAGGAGCGCTACCTGTGGCTCGTCAATGCGCCGCACCCGATCGCGGCCGGGCTGCCGGCCGGCGCGACGAACGTGTACGGCAAGCAGGCGCCGATGAGCTGGGGCAAGCCGGGGCTCGGCGCGATCACGATCGCGACCGTGTACGGCCAGCCCGACAAGGCCGCGATCTTCGCGTACGAGAAGGGCGCGACGATGGACTACGAAGCGCTCGCGCCCGCGCGCCGCGTGATGTTCTTCCTGGACAACGACACGTTCGTGAACCTGTCGCCGGCCGGTGTCGCGCTGTTCGACGCGGCCGTCGACTGGGCGGCCGGGCGGCGCTGATTGGCAACGGCGGCGCTAGGCCGCCTGCTGCGCCGCCGCTTCGATCAGTTGCGCGAGCCGCTGCGCCGGCTCCGACATCGTGCGCCGCGCGCGATGCACGAGCCCGATGTCGCGGTGGAACGTGTGATGCCCGAGGTCGATCGCGCGCACGCCGGCCGGCCAGCGGCGATACACGGCGGTCTGCGGGACGATCGCGACGCCGACGCCGTTCTCGACCAGCTTGACGATCGCGTCGAGCTCGTCGAGTTCACACGTGTCGCGCACCGCGATGTGCATCTTCCTCAGGAAGCGGTCGACCTGGCGGCCGCCGAACGACGCGCGGTCGTAGCGCACGAACGGCTCGCGCGCGAGCAGCTCGGCCCAGTCCTTGCCCTTCACGCTGCGCGGCACGATCAGCCGGAACGGTTCCTGCACGAGGGTCGTCCAGTGCAGGTCGCCCTGCAGCGAAAACGGCGGCCGGATGATCGCGGCCATGTCGATCTCGCCCGCATCGACCCGGTTGACCAGTTCGATCGACAGCCCCGGGATCACGCGCGTCCGGCACGCGGGATGGCGGCGATGGAAATCGGCGAGCGCGGCCGGCAGCAGCGCGCTCTGCACCGACGCGATCGCGCCGATCGTCACGCGCACGGCGGCCGGCGAGCCGGGCGACGTCGAGCTCAGGTTCTCGTACAGGCCGATCAGCGCCTGCGCCTGGTCGAGCACGTGATGACCCATCTCGTTGAGCCGCGCCGACCGGCCTTGCCGGTCGAACAGCGCGAAGCCGAGCTCGGCCTCGAGCCGCTGCATCTGCGCGCTCACGGCCGCCTGCGTGAGCCCGATACGGTTGCCGGCCGCGGCGAACGTGCCTTCCCGGGCGACAGCGACGAGGGTTTTCAGTTCGCGGATCATTGATCAATTCTGTTTGTGAATGACGCAACTATATATTGATTTAATTTCTGCTTGACCTTGACTACCATGGTGCCGTCCTCGCGCCACGCGAGCGTTCCATCACGAGGCCACCATGAGTCTTTCCCCGTTTCACCTGGCGATTCCCGTCTATGACCTGCCTGCCGCGCGCGATTTCTACGGCCGTGTGTTCGGGCTGGCAGAGGGGCGCTCGAGCGCGCAGTGGGTCGACTTCGACTTCTACGGGCACCAGCTCGTGATCCACGAACATCCGAAGACCGCGTCGCAGGAAGGCGCGCATACGAACGCGGTGGACGGTCACGACGTGCCGGTGCCGCATTTCGGGATCGTGCTCGACTGGCCGAGCTGGGAAGCGCTGGCCGAGCGGCTGAAGTCGTTCGGCGTGACCTTCGTGATCGAGCCGTATGTGCGGTTCCAGGGGCAGGTCGGCGAACAGGCGACGATGTTCCTGTTCGACCCGTGCGGCAATGCGCTCGAATTCAAGGCGTTCCGCGACATCGGCCAGTTGTTCGCGAAGTGACCGGCGGCGCGGTCGGCGCCGATCGACATTGGGTGCGAGAATGCGGCCTTCGGCCCGGCTGCGCGCCTGCGCACCGGCCGGCGCCGGGCCGCACGGCATCCGTCCGTGCGAGCCGTTCTCCAAGGAACCCGTATGGACAGTCACATCGCTCCGGTGGAGCTGAAGAAGGCCTACCGTCTCCTCAACCACGGCCCGACCGTGCTCGTGTCGGCCCGCCATGACGGCGTCGACAACGTGATGGCCGCTGCCTGGGCGTGCGCGCTGGATTTCCTGCCGCCGAAGCTGACGGTCGTGCTCGACAAGAGCGCGAAGACGCGCGAGCTCGTCGAGCGCAGCGGCACGTTCGTGATCCAGGTGCCGACGGCCGCGCAGCTGCGGCTCACGCATGCGGTCGGCAGCCACAGTCTCGCGGAGCGGCCCGACAAGCTGCGCGACGCGGGTGTCACGCTGTTCGACGTCGAAGGCCACGACCTGCCGTTCGTCGCCGGCTGTTCGGGCTGGCTCGCGTGCAGGCTGATTCCGGAGCCGCACAACCAGCAGACCTACGACCTGTTCATCGGCGAGGTGGTCGCGGCGTGGTCCGACACGCGCGTGTTCCGCGACGGCCACTGGTATTTCGAATCGGCCGATCCGGCGCTGCGCAGCCTGCACTACATCGCGGGCGGCAATTTCTATGCGATCGGGGAATCGCTGCACGTCGATCCGGACGCGAAGTAGGCACCGATCCGGGCGCGCGGTTCATGCGCGCTTGTTCAATTCCATCAGCATGGTTTCGGCGAACGCCTGCGCGACGCGCGGCAGCGTGCGGCCGCGCTTCGTGACGAGCGCGATCGGCCGCACGAACGCGGGGTCGTCGATCGGCTTCGCGACCAGTTCGGGCTCGGCGCGCACCTCGCGCGCGGTCGCCGGCAGGATCGTCACGCCGAGCCCGCCGCGCACCATCGCGACGGCCGTCATCATGTAGGTCGGCTCGCACGCGATGTCGGGCGTGCAGCCGGCCGCATCCAGCGCGGCATCGACGACGCTGCGCACGCTCGTGCCCCGTGCGGTGAGCACGAGCGGCACGGCCGCGACGTCCGCCGTGGTCAAGCGGCGTTTGCGCGCGAGCGGATGATCCTTCGGGCACACGGCGACGAGCCGGTCGGCGCCCGCGTACAGCACCTCCAGCGACGCATCGAACGTGTCGCCGCCGGTCAGGCCGAGATCGGCTTCCTCGTTGCGCACGAGCGCGGTGACGAGGCTCGCGACGCCGTCGCGGATCTCGAAGCCCGCAAGCGGCACCTCGCGCCGGAACGACTGGATCAGCTCGGGCAGCACGCTGGACGCGAAGGTCGGCAGGCACGCGAGCCGCACCGTGCCGCTCGTGCCTTCGCCGAGCGCACGTGCATCGCGCAGCACGCGCTCCATGTCGTCGAGCGAGTGTTGCAGCAGCGGCAGCAGCTCGCGCCCGGTCTGCGTGAGCGCGACGCTGCGGCTGTTGCGGTCGAACAGGCGCGCGCCGACGATTTCCTCGAGCCGGCGGATCTGCACGGTCAGCGCCGGCTGCGACAGGTGCAGGCGCGCGGCCGCACGCGTGAAGTTACCGGCCTGCGCGACGGTGACGAACGCGCGAATGTCGCGAAGATTCAGATCCATAACGGTTCGTGATTGCTGCGATCAAATCATTTCAATTGTGCTATCGCTGCGCCGACCTTACGCTCGTCTCCAACAAAAGACAAGGTAGGAGACACGGATGCTGCCGTTACTCGGGCTGGGCACGATCGTCGTGCTGCTGGCCGCGATTCTGTCGAAGCGGATGTCGCCGCTCGTCGCGCTGATCATCGTGCCGATCGCCGCGTCGCTGATCGGCGGCTTCGGGCTGCACACCAGCAAGTTCGTCATCGACGGGCTGAAGGGGCTCGCGCCCGTCGTCGGGATGTTCGTGTTCGCGATCCTCTATTTCGGGACGATCACCGATGCCGGCACGCTCGACCCGATCATCGACCGCATCCTGCGCGCGGTCGGCACGCGGCCGACGCGCATCGTGATGGGTACGACGCTGCTCGCGCTGCTGATCCACCTCGACGGCTCGGGCGCCGTCTGCTTTCTCGTGACGATTCCGGCGGTGCTGCCGCTGTACGACCGGCTGAAGATGGACCGGCGCGTACTGGCCGCCGCGGTGTCGATGGCCGCGGGCATCAACTTCCTGCCGTGGACGGGGCCGATGATCCGCGCGTCCGCGTCGCTGCACCTGCCGGTGTCGGCGCTGTTCAATCCGCTGATCCCGGTGCAGGCGATCGGGCTCGTATTCGTGTTCGGCGTCGCGTACTGGCTCGGGCGGCGCGAGGAGAAGCGGCTCGGCCTGTCGCGCGACGATGCGTCGATCCCGCTGCCGACGCGCGAGCTGACACCCGACGAGCAGGCGCTGCGCCGGCCGCACCTGTTCTGGTTCAACCTCGTGCTGACGCTCGTCGTGCTCGGCACGATGGTCGTGATGGGCGAGAAGATCCCGCCCGCGATCATGTTCATGGTCGGGCTGTGCATCGCGCTGATGGTGAACTACCCGGACGTCGACATGCAACGCAAGCGCATCGACGCGCATGCGCGCGCCGCGCTGATGATGGCCGGCATCCTGCTCGCGGCCGGCGTGTTCACGGGGATCATGCAGGGCAGCGGGATGCTGAAGGCGATGGCGCAGGCGGCGGTCGGCTTCGTGCCGCCGTCGATGGCCGGCCACATCCCGGTGGTGCTCGGCCTCGCGTCGATGCCGCTCAGCATGCTGTTCGATCCCGATTCGTTCTACTTCGGCGTGCTGCCCGTGATCGCGGAAGTGGCCGGCCAGCTCGGCGTGCCGGCCGTGCAGGTCGGGCAGGCTGCATTGCTCGGCCAGATGACGACCGGGTTCCCGGTCAGTCCGCTGACGCCCGCGACCTTCCTCGTCGTCGGCCTGTGCGGCATCGAGCTGGCCGAGCACCAGAAATTCACGTTCCCGCTGCTGTTCGGCGCCTCGATCGTGATGACGATCGCGTGCGTCGTGCTGGGCATCTTTTGATCTTTCCCGGCGGTGACCGCCGCCGGACGACGGTACGGACATGACAGCAAAGCAATCTGAACGGCGCGTGCGCATCGGCGCGGGCGCCGGCTACTCGGGCGACCGGATCGAGCCCGCGGTCGAACTGGCCGAACACGGGCAACTCGACTATCTCGTCTTCGAATGCCTGGCCGAGCGCACGATCGCGATCGCGCAGCAGGCGCGGCGCCAGGATCCCGCACTCGGCTACGACCCGCTGCTCGATGCGCGGATGCGCGCGGTGCTGCCGGTCGCCGTGCCGAAAGGCGTGCGCATCGTGTCGAACATGGGCGCGGCGAATCCGCGTGCGGCCGCGCGGCGCACCGCGCAAATCGCGCAATCGCTGGGTTTCGGCAAGCTGAAGGTCGCGGCGGTCGAAGGCGACGACGTGCTCGACGTCGTGCTGCGCGGTGCATTCCGCTTCGAGGAATCGGGTGACGACGTCGCCGCGTATCGCGACCGCATCGTGTCCGCGAACGCGTACCTCGGCGCCGCGTCGATCGTCGATGCGCTCGCGGCCGGCGCGGACGTCGTGCTGACCGGGCGCGTCGCCGATCCGTCACTGTTCGCCGCTCCGCTGATTCACGCATTTGGCTGGCGGATGGATGACTGGGACACGCTTGGCGCCGCGACGGTCGTCGGCCACCTGCTCGAATGCGCGGGGCAGGTGACGGGCGGCTACTTCGCGGATCCCGGCTACAAGGATGTGCCGAACCTCGCGCGGCTCGGGTTTCCGATCGGCGAAGTCGCGGCCGACGGCACGGTCGTGATCACCAAGGTGCCGCACGCGGGCGGCCGCGTGAGCGCGGCGACCTGCAAGGAACAGCTGCTCTACGAGATTCACGACCCGGCGCGCTATCTGCAGCCCGATGTCGTCGCGGATTTCACGCAGGTCACCGTGGCCGAGGAGACGACCGATCGCGTACGCGTGACGGGCGGGCGCGGCACCGTGCGGCCCGATACGCTGAAGGTGTCGGTGGCTTATGTCGACGGTTACATCGGCGAAGGGCAGATCTCGTACGGCGGCCCGGGTGCGCTCGAACGTGCGCGCCTCGCGCTCGACATTGTCCGGGAACGGCTGGCATTGACCGGCGTCGCCGCGACCGAGCTGCGCTTCGACCTGATCGGTGTCGATTCACTGTATGGCGACGCGACACCGGCCATGCGTGGCGAGCCGGCCGAGGTGCGGGTGCGGGTGGCCGGCCGTGCGGCGAGCGCCGCCGAAGCCGCGCGCATCGGCAACGAGGTCGAGACGCTCTATACGAACGGGCCGGCCGGCGGCGGCGGCGCGTTCAAGTCGACGCGCGAGGTGATCGCGGTGCAGTCGGTGCTGCTGCCGCGCGCGGCCGTGACGCCGTCGTTTTCATTCGTGGAGGCATGATGCAACTGCGTGAACTCGCGCATGCGCGCACCGGCGACAAGGGCAATACGCTGAACGTATCGGTGATCTGCCGCGATCCGCGCCATTACGATCATCTGCGCACGCATCTGGATGCCGACGCCGTGAAGGCGTGGCTTGCGGGCATCGTGCACGGCGACGTCGTGCGTTACGAACTGCCGGCGCTCGGTGCATTCAATTTCGTGCTGCGCGATGCGCTCGGCGGCGGCGTCACGCGCTCGCTCGCGCTCGACGCGCACGGCAAGTCGGTCAGTTCGGCGCTGCTGGCGATCGAGGTGCGCGACCCGGCGTGACGGATGTCGCCGCCGGAGGCGGGCACGCGCTTACGGAATCAGCAGTTCGCGCAGGCCGTTGGCGTGCTCGATGCGTTCGCCGGCGATGTGCAGGCGCTGATCGCGGCGATAGTCGTAGACCGCGCGCGACGCGGCGAGCTGGTCGAAATCGAGTTCGACCGCGTGACGCGATTCGGTATTGCCGGCCTCGAAGATCAGGTTGCCGAACGGATCGGCCGCGAGGCTGCCGCCCGCGAAGACGACGTCGTGCGCGCTGCCGCCGACGCGGTTCGCGACCACCGCGAACACCTGGTTCTCCATCGCCCGCGCCGTGGCCGACGTGCGGTGGACAGGGCGGTACGGCTCCATGTTGCCGTCGGTGATGAGGATCAGCTCGGCGCCGAGCGCGGCGAGCGCGCGGCCGGTTTCGGGGAATTCGTTGTCGTAGCAGATCAGCAGGCCGATCCGCACGCCGCGCCATTCGATCGTCGCGAAACGGTCGCCGGGCAGCACGACGCCGTGCTCGCTCACCCACAGATGCGTCTTGCGATAGCGCAGCGCGATGCCGTCCGGCGTGACGAATACGGTCGTGTTGTAGAAGCGGCCGCCGTCGTTCTCGATCAACCCGACCACGACCGCCACATCGCGTGCGCGTGCGGCTGCCATGACGGCGCCGACGCTCGGACCGTCGAGCGGCTCCGCGCATTCCGCAAGATTCGACGAATCGAGGAAGCCGGTGAGCTGCGCTTCCGGAAACATCACGATGTCGGTGCCGGGTGCGCAGGTAGCGATCGCGTCGAGCGTGCGTTGCAGGTTGTAGGGCGTGTCGCCGTCGCGACCGGCGAGCTGGACGATATCGAGCTTCAGTTTCATGGCGATGTCGGTATGCAGGGGCCCGTCGCCGGTGGCGCCGGAAGGGTGGGTAGGGAGGCCCCAGTATGCGCCGAAGCGGCGGATTTCCCATCCCGCCGGCGCGTTAACCCTTCGGGGGTATTGATCCGTAATGCCGCCGGTGCCGGCGAACACCGGCACGCGCGACCCGCGATGCGCGTCAGGTGCCGGTCTGCGCGTTCAGGAACAGCGAGAACAGCTCCGATTGCGAGTTGATGGCGAGCTTCCCGTAGATGTTGCGGCGGTGCACCTTGACCGTTTCGGCGGAGATCGCCAGTTTGTTCGCGACTTCCTTGTTCGAGCGGCCGCTCAGGATCAGCCGGATCACGTCGAGTTCGCGCGCGGTGAGCGGCGTGCCGAGCCGCGCCATGGCGCGCTCGAAGCCGTCCTGCGCATGCGTGCCGGCCCGCGGCGGCACCGCGGCTTCGACGGCGGCCGGCTCGAATGCGAGCCGCTGCCGCATCAGCCCGGCCACCCACGGCCGGATCAGGTCGAGCAGCGCCACCTGCTCGGGGCTGAAGCGCCGCTTGCTGCCGAGCGACAGGCACAGCGTGCGCGCATCGTCGAGCACGACGTTGAACTGCACCTCGTCCTCGACGACGTTGTGCGTGAAATAGCGCATGTAGTACTCGGTATCGCGAAAGCATTCGGGCGCGACGTCGGACAGCCGGAACAGGCCGCTCTTCGGCGCGTCGCGGTTCGCGATGTAGAACGGGTCGAGCTGGTACAGGCCCTGCACGTAGTCGCGGAACAGCGGGTCGGGGCCGCCGCCTTCGTACGGGCATTCGGCGAACACCTGCGGGCGGCCGTCGCCGAACGTGAGCGCGACCCAGCTGTCGACCGCGACGTATTCCTCGATCAGCCGGATCAGCGCCAGCCAGAAGCCCGGCTGGTCGAGCGACTCGATGAGCCGCCCGACCGAGCGGTGCCATGCGACGTCCTGCAACGTGAGGTTCATGCGTGGGTCCATGTCGGGCAGGTGCGATGCGCGCTTGCGGTGCCGCGCCGTGCGTGTACGCTACGGGCTCGCGGGCCGATCCGCGCACGCATCGAACGGAGCCTGGGTGAAGAACGAGATCGTAACGCCGGCCGGCGCGAATGGCGAGGCCGGATGCCGCCGCCGGTTCGCGGCGGCTGTCGCCGTGCCTGCTGCGATGGCATGCCTGGGCGCGATGGCCTTGCCGACGGCCGCCGCCACGCCGCCGGCATCGTGCAATGAGCAACTGACCCGGTTGATCGTGCCGGCGCTGCGGCAGACCGGGATGAACCGGCGCGACATCCATGCCGACGTGGACGAGCGTGACGGGAACGTCTACCGCGTCAGGCTGTTCACGATACCGGATCATCCGGGCACGCCGAATCGCGACGCGACGATCGGCTGGGTCACGCTCGATACGCAGGCGATGCGTGCGCTCGACGTCACGCGCGATCCCGACCGGCCGGACGTGCTGAAGATCGACCGGCGCGCGTTGTCGCGTTTCGTGTCGACGTGCGTTGCGCCGGTTGCACCGGCCGCACCGGCCACACCCGTGCGCAACGTCGTCGATTGCGATGCGCTGAACCGCCGTGCGCAGGCGCAGGGCGATTACGTAACGGGCAGCGACGCCGGGCGTGTCGTCACCGGCCACGGGCGCCTGCCGTTCTATTCCGCGCCGGACGACGCGTGCCGGATCGACGGGCTGTTCATCGTCGAGCACGACCACGTCGATGCGCGTGCCGACTATGGCCGTTTCACGTCGGTCGTCTACCTGAATACGCGCACGCGCGGCATCGCCGAAGGGTGGGTGCCAACCGCGCGGCTGAAGCCGGACGGCACCGGCATCGCGCCACGGCAACCGTGAGCGTGGAGGGCCGTCACCATTCGCTACACTTATTTTCGACCAGAACGAACCACGTCATGACTACCCCGCACCGGAACACACGTCTGAAGCCGCTCGCGGCTTCGCTCGCCGCGCCTGGCGCACTCGCGGTGTTCACCGCACTGTCCGCGTTGTCGCCCGTTCATGCGGCCGAGCCGGTCCAGCCTGATCGTGTGTTGAAGACCTTCATCAACGACACTTACGGCAAGTGGCGCGCGGACCGCAAGGGCTGGCAGGCGGACGGCGGCGATCTCATCCATGCGCCGTGCGGCTCGTTGCGCGTCGCGACCGCGGATGGCCCGCGCACGCTGCTCGCGATGTGCGGCGAGACCGAGGCGGCCGTGCAGAACGGGATGCCGGGCATGGATTCGGACGCGACGACCGGCACGATCGACCTGTATGTGCTGAAACCGGCGGCGGACGGCAAGACGCTCGAGCCGGTCATGAAGAAAACGGAGATCGCGTCGGGCGGGCGCGGCGAGCCGGGCACCGTGCGCATCGAGCGGCTCGGGCCGCATCTGTTCGGGTTCGTCATCGTCGAAAGCGACACGCGGCAAGGCTATACGCAACGCTTCCGCGCGATCTGGCTGCCGGTCGGGAATGCACTGGTGCTGGCGGCGGCGCGCATCGACGAGGCGCTCGACAACGCGGATTCGACCGAATGTGCGAACGCGCGGGCACGTTGTGAGGAGCGTCGCTTCGAGATCGCGCCGGACCTGACCGGCACCGGTGATGTCTATCCGCTGACGGTCACGGAAACGGGCACGCGCGGCGACAAGACGATCCGCGCGCGCCACACGGTGAAGTTCGACGCGGCGCGCGGCCGCTACGTCGTGCCGAAGGCATTGCGCGAAGGGTACTGAGGTGCGTCGCCGCACCGGCTGGCCGACGCTCGCCGGTCGGCTGTCCTGATCCCCACCGAACCAGGGCACGATCACTCGCACGCGCACGCGCACTTCAATAAGACTAGTCAGGCGCGCAATAGGACAAGTTAGATTTACGCGAAAGTGTCGCGAAGCCACGACTTTCACATTCGCTTGACAATTTTTCTGCCCACTGCCGGTTAATCTCCGACCCTTCACGAGACGGCACGCATGCGGGCGCTGCCGTACGTGGCGCGCCGATGCGGTGCCGCCATGCCGGCATGCCCGGTGACGTACGACAAGCGTGAATCGAACACGACATGATCTGCCGGACTCACCCGTAACATTGGCAGTCCGAATCAATATGAAGATATCCGGCACGGTAGGCGCTGCAGTGGCGTCGAGCCTGCTGTCGCTTTCGTCAGGGGCGGTGGCCGCATCGCCGTTGCCGTCCGATACGCAGCGGCATCAGGAGCAGCAGCTCGATGCGGTGCGCAGGCAGGCCCTGCCGTCCGCTGACGTGCTGACGCCGGAAGCGGGCGCGCGGGGCGAAGTGCTCACGCTGCCGCTCGAAGCGCCGTGCGTCGAGATCCGTTCGATCGAGTGGCGCGGCGCGGGCGATTTCCCCTGGCTGTCGAAGCAGGCGCCCGGCGTCGGTCAGTGCGCGGGCACGCGTGGGCTGGCGGCGATTCGCAGCTGGGTCACCGATCAGTTGGTCGCGCGCGGCTACATCACGTCGCTTGCGGCGATTCCGGAACAGGACTATGCGGACGGACGGCTGATCGTCGAGGTGCTGCCCGGCCGGATCGGCGCGATCGACGACGAGCCGGGCGGTATCGGTACGGCACGGGGCGTGTTTCCGCGCGGCCCCGGTGCGCTGCTGAATGTGCGCGATCTCGACCAGGCGCTCGAAAACATGCGCCGCTTGCCGGGACAGTCGGCCGCGACCTTCGCGATCGCGCCCGGCGCGGCCTTCGGCGACAGCGATATCCGCGTCGGGCATCCGGCCGACGCGCGCCGCATCCACGGCGTCCTGACCGCGGACAACGGCGGTCAGGACGCGACGGGGAGAAACCAGGTCGCCGCGATCGTCGCGGTCGATTCCCCGCTCGGCCTTTATGACCAACTGTTGTTGACCGCCGGCAATGACGCGTATCCATGGCGTTCGACGCGCGGATCACGTTCCCTCAGCGCCAGCTGGGACGTCCCGGTCGGTTATGCGTCGTTTTCGCTCTCCGCGAGCGAATGGGCGACCCGGCAGGCGATTCCGGTCGGCGACGACACGTTCGTGTACGCGCGCCGCACGCGGCGCATCGAAGCGGGTATCGGCTATGTGCCGTACCGGTCAGGCAGCGGGCGCACCCGCGTCGGCCTGACGCTCGCGCGACGGGAAGACCGCGCGTGGTTCGATGCGTTCGAACTGCAGGTCCAGAAGCACGACATCACGAGCTATGCATTCTCGGCCAGCCACCTGCAGCGATTCCAGCGTGCCGCGGTGGAGGCCGGCGTGTCGTGGCGCGGCAGCCTGCGCGGGCTGAGCGCGTTTCCAGGCTATGTGCAGGACCGCAGCGACTGGAGCGGCCGTTACCGGATCGCAACGGCGAACGTGTCGGTCGATGCGCCGCTCACGGTCGGCGCGCATCGGGCGAACTACCGCGGCACCTTCGTCGTGCAGCGCGCGCCGGTGCCGGTGCCGTCGACGGAATTCCTGCAGATCGGCGGGCGCTACACGGTGCGCGGCTTCGACGGGAACGAATCGCTGGCCGCGCGCAGCGGCTGGGTGCTGCGCAACGAGCTGTCGGCACGCGCGGTAGCCGGTATCGACGCCTATGCCGCACTCGACGCGGGCGGCGTGTCGGCCGAAGCGGATACGGGGGGCGGCCGCACGCTGATCGGCGGCGCGCTCGGCCTGCGCGGCGGCTACAAGCGCGTGAGCTTCGACGTCGCGCTCGGCATGCCGCTGCTGAAACCGTCCACGCTGCACAGCGCGAGCCCGACGCTCGACGTGCAGGTCGTCGCGCGGTTCTGACGGCGGCCCGATTGCTTCATCCGGTGCAGCTGAGCGCGCGTTCGTGAAGACGGTGCGGCTCCGTTGCACGGGCCGGCGCGGGATTGTCCCGCGTCTCATCCACCCCAGCGAGGACCACCATGAAGATGACTCGAAAGCGTGCGGCACCCCGTCACGCACCCCTGACCCCGAAGCGGCTCGCGCAGCTGCTGGCCGTCGCATTGCCGGCATTGTCCGCGCCGGCCGCACATGCGCAGATTTCCGTTGGCGGTTCCGACAACCCCCATGCGCCCGGCATCAGCTTCAAGAACAAGAACATCATCGTCGAGATCGTCAAGCCGAACGAGGCCGGCGTGTCGCACAACCAGTTCCTCAACTACAACGTCGGGTCGAAAGGGCTGATCCTGAACAACGGCAGCACGGCGTCCGACACGCAGCTGGCCGGCCAGATCGGCGGCAACGCGAGGCTCGGCGGACAGTCCGCGAAGGTGATCCTGAACGAAGTGATCGGCGGCGAGCGGTCGAAGCTGATGGGGCCGACGGAAATCGCCGGCCAGTCGGCGCAACTGATCATCGCGAACCCGAACGGGATCACCGCGGACGGCGCGAGCTTCATCAACGCGTCGCAGGTGAAGCTGGTCGCCGGTACGCCGGTGTTCGATGCGAACGGCAATGCGAACGCGTTCGATACGAAAGGCGGGATCGAGATCGAAGGCAGCGGCCTCGATGCCCGTGGCGCGGTGCGCACCGACCTGATCGCCCGCACGCTGCGCGTCAACGCAAAGCTGCAGGCGCGGCAACTCGTGGCGACCGCGATCGACGGCAACGTGAAGATCGACGGCGACAAGCTGACCTATGCACTCGCGCAAGACACGAACCGCCCCGAGATTGCGATCGACGTGTCGCAGCTCGGCAGCATTCACGCGAACGCGATCACGTTGATCGGCAACGGTTCGAGTGTCGGCGTGAACGTCGCGGGCCGGATCGAGGCAATCGCCGGCGACCCGGTCGTGCCGAAGACGCGCGGCGTCGTGTCGGGCGGCGGCATCGTGCTGACGGGGTCGACCGGCACGGTGAAGGATGCCGGCGCGGACGGCGACGTCCGGCTGGTGGGCGATGCAAATATCGACGGGACGTTGACGGGGCGCGCGCTGACGATGCTCGGCGAGACGAAGATCGGCAAGCGCGGCATCGTGACGGCGAGCGACACGTTGTTGGCGGTCGGTTCGAATTCGGCCGGCACGACGTTGACGAACGCCGGGTTCGTGCGGGCCGGGGAGGTGCAGGTGATCGGCGGCGTGCGCAATAGCGGCACGCTGCGCGGTGATCGGTCGATCTCGCTCGTCGGCAGCGAGTTCGTCAACGAGGCCGGTGGGCTGGTCAGTTCCGGCGGGACGGTGGAGGTCGTCGGGGCGACGCCGCGGAACGAAGGAAAGATCGAAGAGCATGCGGCGTTTCCGGACGGTGGTCATCCTGAAGGCGGTAGCCCGGGAGGGGGCAAGCCGGGCGATGACAACTCGGGGAGCGGTAATCCTGGGGGCGATAATCCTGAAGGCGGCAACCCGGGGGGCAGCAATCCGGGAGGCGGTAATCCTGAAGGCGGCAACCCGGGGGGCAGCAATCCGGGAGGCGATAATCCTGAAGGCGGCAACCCGGGGGGCAGCAATCCGGGAGGCAGTAATCCTGAAGGCGGCAACCCGGGAGGCGGCAACCCGGGTGGTGGTAACCCCGGAGGCGGCAACCCCGGAGGCGGCAACCCCGGTACCGACAACCCCGCGCCTTCAGTCCCGGGTCTCGTCGCCGACACGAGCGACGCGAATTCGCCCGGCATCGACGTGAAGGGCGGCGTCCCCGTCGTCGATATCTCGAAACCAAATGGTTCCGGCGTATCGCACAACCGCTTCACGGAGTACAACGTCGGTCCTGAAGGGCTGGTGCTGAACAACAGCACGAAGACCGTCGACACCGAACTCGCCGGCCAGATCGGCGGTAACGCGCGGCTCGGCGGAAAGTCGGCTCGCGTGATCCTGAACGAGGTGACCGGCAGCGGAAAGTCGCTGCTGAAAGGCGCGACGGAAATCGCCGGCGAGTCGGCGCAACTGATCATTGCGAACCCGAACGGGATCACCGCCAATGGTGCGCGCTTCATCAACGCATCGCAGGTGAAGCTGGTGGCCGGCACGCCGTCGCTCGACGCGAACGGCAACGTAAACCGCTTCGACGCGAAGGGCGACATCGTCGTCGAAGGCGACGGGCTCGACGCGCGCGAGGCTGGCCGGCTCGACCTGGTCGCGCGCACGCTGCGTATCGATGCGGCACTGCGTGCGCTGAAGCTGGCCGCGATCGCGGGCGACGGCACGGTGACCTACGACGGGGACAACGTTGCGTTCAAGGTCGCGCAGTCGCCGAACCGGCCGGAGGTCGCGATCGACGTGTCGAAGCGTGGCAGCATCGACGCTCACGACGTCACGCTGACCGGTGACGGCTCGGATGTCGGCGTGAATGTCGACGGCGCGATCCGGTCGACGCTCGCCGCGGGCACGGGCCTCGACGGCAATGTGGCGATCATCGGCGGTTCACGCATCGGCGGGACGGTCGACGGCGAATCGATTCAGTTGCTCGGCGGCGCTGAAGTCGGCCGCGACGGCAGCGTGACCGCGCGCGACGCGTTGAGCGTGCTGGGCGGGCTGAAGAACGACGGCACGGTCACCGCGGCATCGGTCAGCGTGAACGGCGGGACGGTCAACACGGGCCGTCTGACCGCCTATGGCCGGTTCGCCACCAACGGCGGGCTCAGGAACGACGGTACGCTCACGACCGCATTCGCCAGCGTGAACGGCGGCGCGTCGAACACCGGCACGCTGAGCGTCGGAGGCCGGCTCGGCATCAATGGCGGCCTGACGAACGACGGGACGATCGAAGCGGAAACGATCAACGTCAACGGCGGGACGACGAACAGGAAGCGGCTGTTCGCGCGCGACGCGCTGATCCTGAGCGGCAAGACGACGAATACGGGCCATCTCGTCACGGATGGCACGCTGTCGATCAACGGGGGACTCGAGAATGACCTCGAGGTTCGGGCCAAGTCCGTCAGCGTGAACGGCGGCGCGACCAACACGGGCACCTTGACGGCAATCGACCGGCTGGCCGTCAACGGCGGCCTGACGAACGACGGCACGGTCGAAGCCGAATCGATCAGCGTGAACGGCGGCGTGACGAACCGTGGCTCGCTGACCGCGGATACGCGTCTGGCGATCAACGGCGGGCTGCGGAACTACGCCGGGGTTCATGCCGAGACGATCAGCGTGAACGGCGGCGTGTTCAATGCCGGGACACTGCGCGGCGACAACCGGATCGGAATCAACGGCGGACTCGACAACCGGGCCGGTGCACGGATCAGCAGTGGCGGCGTCGTGAAGGTGACCGGGCGGGTGGACAACGCGGGCAAGATCGAGCGGTACGTCAAGCGTTGATCCGCCAGGGTCTCCCGGGCCGGATCTGCTTCACCGGGAGACTGCCGCGCGACGCGACGCGCGGGCACGGTGCCGGGCGCGTGCAACGCGCGGCCGGCACATGCGGGCGCACCGGGCCGGAATCGGCCGGCGCGCCCGCGCATCATACGTACAGGTAGCGAACGAGGTGGAAGAACACCGGTGCGGCGAAGCAGATCGAGTCGACACGATCGAGCATCCCGCCGTGGCCCGCGATCATCGAGCCCCAGTCCTTGGTGCCGAGCGAACGCTTGACGGCCGACAGCACGAGGCCGCCGACGAAGCCCGCGATCACGATCGCGAGTGAGATGCCGAACGCCGATCCGAAGCTGAACGGCGTCACGCGATACAGCGATGCGCCGCACAGCGTGGCCAGCAGACCGCCGCCGATGAAACCCTCGATCGTCTTCGACGGCGACAGCTGCGGCGCGATCTTGCGCTTGCCGAACAGCTTGCCGACCACGTACTGCAGCACGTCGCTGATCTGCACGACGAACAGGAAGAAGAACAGCAGCAGCGCGTTCTGCCCCGCGTAGTGCGGAATGTCGAGGATCAGCACGGCCGGCGCATGGCTCAGCCCGTACACGCACACCATCAGCGCCCAGTTGATCTTCGCGTTGCGGCTCAGGAAGTCGCGCGTGTCCTGCGTGAGCGCCGATACGAGCGACATCGCGAAGAACAGGTGCACGGGCACGAAGATCGAATACATCCCGTACCAGTTGATCCCGAGCAGCAGGTACTGCACGGGGATCGCGACGAAGAACGCGATGAACAGCGTCGTATGGTCGCTCGGCGTGGTGGGCGTGAGCGTGATGAATTCGCGCAGCGTGAGGTAGGACAGCACCGCGAACACGAGATAGGTGATGTTGTTGCCGAGGCCGATCGCGATGGCCATGATCGCGATCATCGCCCACCACGCGCGGATGCGCTGGTTCAGGTTGACGATGGTCGCGCTGGTGCCGCCGCTGCGTGCGCCGAGGATCGCGCCGATCACGGTCGCGACGACGAGCACGCCCGTGACGCCCGCGACCAGTTCCCAGAAAATGGTTCGCATTATCGATATCCGGAAAGGGGTGAAGAGGGCGCCGCGTTCAGCCGGCCGGCCGCTGCGGCGGCGCGAGCGCGACGACCGCGTCGCGCATGCGGGCGAGGAACGTCGGCTTGTCCTCGTCGGCGCCGCGCTGTTCGTTCGCGCCGAAGTGCACCTTGCAGATCAGCGGCACCGGCCAGATCGCGCCCTTCGGCATGATCCGCTGCAGGTTCTCGAGATAGACGGGCGCAAGCGCGACGTCCGGAAACTCGGTCGCGAGGTGGAACAGCCCGCTCTTGAACGGCTGCGGCAGGATCTCGGCGCCGCGCGTGCCTTCCGGGAAGATGATGATCGAATGGCCCTGCTTGAGCGCGTCGCGCACGGGGTCGAGCGGATGGCCGCCCCGCGGGTCGCCGCCGGATTCGCGGTGGCGGTCGATCAGCACGACGTTCAGCAGCTTCTGCGCGATGTGACGCTTCATGTCGCTGCTGTCCCAATAGTCGCGCGCGGCGACCGGCCGCACGACCGCGCGCACGTTGCGCGGCAGCGCGGCGAGGATCGCGAGCGTGTCGATGTGGCTCGTGTGGTTCGAGAAGTAGATCTTCTGCGTCGGGGATGGCGGCGCCTGATGCCAGACCGGATACGCACCGGCCACGAGCCGCACGATGGACAGCAGGAAATCGCGCTGCCAGACGTTGAGGATGTTCATCGGCGCTGCGCCTCCTGCCTGCCTGCATGGCCCGCGGCGCATGCGCGGCGGGCGGAACCCCGGAATGCCGGCGCGGCAGGATGCGCGCCGAACGGCTCTTGTTTAAATTTTTTCAAATTCGTGGCTGCCTGTCGCAGGTCCGCGATAATCGGACGGTTCGCCGTCACACGCTGTTGCGTCGCGGCGAATGCGCCGGTCGGCGGCGTGATAATCGGCTGTTGCACGAGTGCCCGTTTGCAGTTCGAATGGATCTCGCTGCGATCGGGCCAGCGGATTATCGCGAGTTTCCGTCAAAAACGCCAGATTGGCGCCGCGCGTGCGGGCCGGGCGCGTGCTTGACGCATCGGGGCCGCTCGGCGACGATGAGGGCCGTCCATGGAAGGCCGTTCAAGGCCGATTCGCCGCCCGGGGCATGGCGGCGGGAAATGTATCCGACTGTGCCGCGCAAATAAAACGATGAGCCTCTACGCACTCAAACCCAAATTCCAGAACACCCTGCGCCCGTTCGCGAACGCGCTCGCCGAACGCGGTGTCACGGCCAACCAGGTCACGCTGTTTGCGGCCGGCGGCTCGATCGTCGTCGGCGCGCTCGCCGGGCTCGGCGTGTTCGCCCGCGCGCTGTTCCTGCTGATCCCGCTGTGGCTGTTCGCGCGGATGGCGCTCAACGCGATCGACGGGATGCTCGCACGCGAGCATGGCCAGAAGAGCACGCTCGGCGCGTACCTGAACGAGCTCGGCGACGTCGTGTCCGATATCGCGCTGGTGCTGCCGTTTCTCGCGATTCCCGCGTTCGCTCCGGCAGACGTCTGGCTGTTCGCGCTGACGGCGGTGATCGTCGAATGCGCGGGGCTGATCGGTCCGCTGGTCGGCGTGAGCCGCCGCTACGACGGCCCGTTCGGCAAGAGCGACCGCGCGCTCGCGCTTGGCGCGTTCGCGCTGTGGATCGGGCTCGGGTTTCCGGTCGGTGGCGTCGCCGCCTGGCTGTGGCGTCTGCTGATCGTGCTGTCGATCGTGACCGTGGTGCGGCGCGTGCAGGCCGGCATCGCGGAAAAGGGCGGTTGAAAGGGCGGTTGAAACCGTCGTCAACGCAGTTGCGGTACCGGGCGCCGGAGGGCGGCGCACCAAGATTCGAATAACGAAACGAGAGAGAAACGCATGAGCGCACGCATGGCCCGCGAGGCCGACTTCATCACGCACGACGGCGAAACGCTGTTCTATCGTCACTGGGCCGCCACGGGCCCGCGCTGCCGCGGCGCCATCGTGTTGCTGCACCGCGGCCACGAACACTCGGCGCGCGTCGCGCACCTGGTCGACGAGCTCGACCTGCCCGATTTCGCGTTTTTTGCGTGGGATGCGCGCGGCCACGGCCGCTCGCCCGGCGCGCGCGGCTATAGCCCGAGCGCGGCCGCGTCGGTGCGTGACCTGCAGACCTTCGCCGAACATATCCGCGACACGCACGGCATCGCGATCGAGGACATGGCGGTGGTCGGCCAGAGCGTCGGCGCGGTGCTCGCGGCCGCCTGGGCGCACGACTACGCGCCGCCGATCCGCGCGCTCGTCGTCGCATCGCCGGCGTTCCACATCAAGCTCTACGTGCCGTTCGCGCGGCCGGGCCTGCGGCTGATGCACAAGCTGCGCGGGCTGTTCTACGTGAACAGCTACGTGAAGCCGAAATTCCTCACGCACGATCCCGAACGGATCGCGAGCTATGCGTCCGATCCGCTGATCACGCGGCCGATCGCGGTCAACATGCTGCTCGACCTGCACGACACCGCGCAGCGGATCGTCGCCGACGCGGCCGCGATCACCGTGCCGACGCAGCTGCTGATCTCCGGCGCCGACTGGGTCGTGCATCGCGGCCCGCAGGATCGCTTCTTCGAACGCCTCGGCGCCGCGCGCAAGGAGCGCATCGTGCTGCCGGGCTTCTATCACGACACGCTCGGCGAACGCGACCGCGCGCAGGCACTCGCTCCGCTGCGTGCCTTCGTGCTGCGCGAATTCGATGCGCCGAGCCCGCGCGTGTCGCTCGCCGACGCCGACCGGCGCGGCGCGTTCCACGACGAATACGCGGCGCTCGGCAGGCCGCCCGCGAATGCGTTCGCGCGGGCGTACTGGGCCCTCACGCGGGCCGGCCTGAAGGCCGGCGGCGCGCTGTCGGACGGCATCGCGCTCGGGCTGCGGCTCGGCTTCGATTCGGGCTCGACACTCGACTACGTATACCGCAACCGCGCGCAAGGGCGGCTCGGCGTCGGCGCGCTGATCGACCGCACCTATCTCGATTCGCCGGGCTGGGTCGGGATCCGCCAGCGCAAGGTGCATCTGCAGGAGCTGATCGGCGCGGCGATCGGCCGCCTGCGCGGCCATGGCGCACCGGTGCGGATCGTCGACATCGCGGCCGGGCACGGGCGCTACGTGCTCGACGCGATCGCGTCGGCCGCCGAGCGCGACGGCGCGGCGCCCGACGACATCACGCTGCGCGACTACAGCCCGCCGAACGTCGAGGCCGGGCGCGTGCTGATCGCGCAGCGCGGCCTCGAATCGATCGCGCGCTTCGAGCGCGGCGACGCGTTCGACGAGGCATCGCTCGCGACGCTCGAGCCGCGTCCGACGCTCGCGATCGTGTCGGGCCTCTACGAGCTGTTCGGCGAGAACGCGCTGATCGAGCGCTCGCTGCGCGGGCTCGCGCAGGCCGTGGCGCCGGGCGGCTATCTCGTCTATACGGGGCAGCCGTGGCATCCGCAGCTCGAGTTCATCGCCCGTGCGCTGAACAATCACCGCGGCGAAGCGACCTGGGTGATGCGCCGCCGCTCGCAGGCCGAGATGGACGAGCTCGTCGCGCGCGCGGGCTTCCGCAAGCTCGACCAGCGGATCGACGAAATGGGCATCTTCACGGTCAGCCTCGCGCAGCGGGTCGACGCGTCATGAGCGCGCTCGGCGGCGGCGCGAGCGACCTCGCCGAACCGGCCTCCGCGGCCGATGCCGGCGCCGGCGCGCGCGACGCGTCGTTCGCGCTGCGTTTCGGGTGGCTCGCGGTGATGGGGGCCGTGTTCTTCTCGACCTACGGCTTCGCGAACTGGCTCGCCGCGCGCCGCGCGGCGGTGCCGACCTTCGCGTTCGGCTGGGAGCACGCGATCCCGTTCGTGCCGTGGACGATCGTGCCGTACTGGTCGATCGACCTGCTGTATGCGCTGTCGTTCTTCTTCTGGACGCGCCGCGCCGACCTGCTCGAGCACGTGAAGCGGCTGTTGACCGTGCAGCTGATCTCGGTCGCGTGCTTCGTCGCGTGGCCGCTGCGCTTCGGGCGGCTTGCCGACCGTCGCCGGCGGGTGCTGCGTCTGCTTCGTCACGACCTTCTTCAGCATGTCGTTCGCGAAGCGCTGCACCTTGTAGCCGGCGCCCATCATCACGCTGCGCGCGACGTTGAT